>NZ_DASURI010000705.1:0-6981 GCF_036280135.1 Longimicrobium sp. | reverse complement strand
GGGTGCGCTGGCGGCCGGACGGCGCGGTGGAGTACCTGGGGCGGCTGGACTTCCAGGTGAAGATCCGCGGGTTTCGCGTGGAGCCGGGGGAGGTCGAGGCCGCGCTGCGCGAGGACGGCCGCGTGCGCCAGGCCGTCGTCGTGGCGCGGGAGGATGCGCCCGGCGCGCGGCGGCTCGTGGCCTACGTGGTGGGCGCGGAGGGCGGGGCGCTCCCCGTGGACGACGTGCGCGCGCGGCTGCGGGAGCGGCTGCCGGAGCACATGGTCCCCGCCGCGTTCGTGGTGCTGGACGCCCTGCCGCTCAACGCCAGCGGCAAGGTGGACCGGCGGGCGCTGCCGGCCCCCGCGTGGAGCGGCGGGGCGGAGCACGTGGCGCCCCGCACAGAGGCCCAGTCGGCCCTGTGCGAGGTGTGGGCGCAGGTGCTGGGCGTGGAGCGGGTGGGGATCGAGGAGAACTTCTTTGCCCTGGGCGGCGACAGCATCCTCGCCATCCAGGTGGCGGCCCGGGCCCGCGCGCGGGGGCTGGACGTCGCCCCCCGCCAGGTGTTCGAGCGGCCCACGGTCGCGCGGCTGGCGGAGGTGGCCGGCCGCGCCGGTCCGGGCGCCGGCGCGGCGCAGGGACCCGTGACGGGCAGCGCCCCGCTGACGCCCATCCAGCACCGCTTCTTCCATCTTCCCCTGCCGGCGCGGCACCACTACAACCAGGCGCTGCTGCTGGTGCCCCGCGCGCCGCTGGACCCCGCGCGGCTGGAGCAAGCCGTCGCCGCGCTCGTCACGCACCACGATGCCCTGCGGCTGCGCTTTCACGCGGACGCGTCGGGCGCGTGGACGCAGGCGCACGCTTCGCCCGGCGAGCACGCGCCCGTGGAGCGCGTCCGCCTGGCGCATCTCGCGGAGGCGGACCAGCCGGCCGCCATCGAGGCGCACGCGGAGCGGACGCAGCGCGGGCTGGACCTGGCGGACGGTCCGCTTCTCCGCGTCGTCTCGTTCGACCTGGGGGAGGGGCGGCCGGAGCGGCTGCTGATCGTCATCCACCACCTGGTCGTGGACGGGGTGAGCTGGCGCATCCTCCTGGAGGACCTGGAGACGGCGTACGATCAGCTTTCCCGCGGTGAATCCATCCGCCTGCCGGAAAAGACGACGTCGTGGCAGGCGTGGGCGCGGGCCCTGGCGGATTCCGCGGCGGAGGTCGACCCCGGCGAGGCGGCGTACTGGCTGGCGGAGGCGGAGCGCGAGGTGGCGCCGCTGCCCCTGGACGACCCGTCCGCCCCGAACACCGTCGCGCGCTGGCGGCGCGTGGCCGTGCGGCTGGACGCGGCGGAGACGGAGGCGCTGCTGCGCGCGGTGCCCCGGGCGTACCGCACGGGGATGGACGACGTGCTCCTGTGCGCGCTCGCCCAGGCGCTCGAGCGGTGGACGGGCAGCCCCCGGGTCCGCGTGGAGCTGGAGGGGCACGGACGCGAGGAGGACCGGGCGCCGGGCGTGGACCTGTCCCGCACGGTGGGCTGGTTCACCTCCCTCTACCCCGTGGTCCTGGACGTGGCGGACGCGCGGGACGCGGGCGCGGCGCTGCGGATGGTCAAGGAGCAGCTGCGCGCCGTGCCCGGGCGCGGCATGGGCCACGGGCTGCTGCGCTGGATGGGCGCGGAGGACGTGCGGCGCCGGCTCGCGGCCGCGCCGGCGGAGATCGTGTTCAACTACCTGGGCCAGCTGGACCGCGCCGTGGCCCCGGGCGCCTTCCGGGGCTTCGCGGCGGAGCCCGCGGGCCACACGGCGGACCCGCGGGGGGCGCGGGCGCACCGGCTGGAGCTGTCGGGCGCCGTCCGCGACGGGTGCCTGGAGATGGCGCTGGGCTACGCGGAGGGGGTGCACCGGCGCGAGACCATCGAGCGGCTGGCGGCGTGGTACGGCGAGGCGCTGCGGGGGCTCGTGGCCCACTGCGCCTCGCCGGCGGCCGGCGGGTGCACGCCCGGCGACTTTCCCCTCGCGGGGCTGGACGCGGCGGCGCTGGACGCGCTGCTGGGGAACGGGCGGGGCGTGGAGGACGTGTATCCGCTCTCCCCGCTGCAGGAAGGCCTCCTCTTTCACTCCGCCCTGGACCCCGGCGAGGGCGTGTACGTGGGGCAGCTGGGCTTCGCGCTGGAGGGCGAGCTGGACGCGGACGCGCTGGAGCGGGCCTGGAACGGGGCCGTGGCGCGGCACCAGGCGCTGCGGGCGGAGTTCGCGTGGGAGGGCACGCCGCGGCCCCTGCAGGTCATCCGCGGCGACGTGGCGGTGCCCGTGCGCCGGGAGGACTGGCGCGGGCGGGACGAGGCCGGGCGCCGGGCCCGGCTGGAGGCGTACCTGGCGGCGGACCGCGCGGCGGGGATCGACCCGCGGCACGCCCCCCTCATGCGGCTGGCGCTCTTTCGCACGGGCGCGCGGGAGCACCACCTGGTGTGGACGCACCACCACCTGCTGCTGGACGGGTGGAGCCTTCCGCTCCTCTTTCGCGACGTGCTGGCGCTCTACGGCGCCCACGTGCGGGGCGAGCCGGCGCGCCTGGCGCCCGCGCGGCCGTACCGTGACTACGTGGCGTGGCTGGAGGGGCGGGATGCGGCGCGGGCGGAAGCGTTCTGGCGCGACGCCCTGGCCGGCTTCGACGCGCCCACGCCCCTCCCCCTGGCCCGCGCGGCGGGCGAGGACGGCGGCGCGGCGGGGACGGGCGAGGCGCGCATGCAGCTGCCGCCGGAGGGCACCCGTGCCCTGCGCGAGCGGGCGCGGGCGTGGGGCGTGACGGCCAACACCCTCGTGCAGGGCGCGTGGGGGCTGCTGCTGGCGCGCCACGCGGGGACGGACGACGTGCTCTTCGGCGCCACCGTCTCCGGCCGCCCCGCCGCCCTGCCGGGGGTGGAGGAGATGGTGGGGCTGTTCATCAACGCCCTCCCCGTGCGGGTGCGGACGGACGGCGCGGCGGAGGTGCGCGCCTGGCTGGGCGACCTGCAGGCGCGGCAGGCGGCCGCGCGCGAGCACGAGCACACGCCGCTCGTCCAGGCGCAGCGGTGGAGCGGCGTGCCCGCGGGGGAGCCGCTCTTCGAGAGCCTGGTGACCTTTGAGAACTACCCCGTGGACGAGCGGATGGGAGAGGGGATGGACGCCCTGCGCATCCGCCGCACCGTGGGCGTGGAGACCACGAGCTATCCCCTCGTGCTCTCCGCCGCGGCGCGCGACGCGCTGGAGGTTTCCCTCGTCCACGACCTGCGCCGCATCGACCCCGCGGACGCGGAGCGGCTGGTGCACCAGCTGCGGACGGTGCTGGAGGCGCTCGCGGCGCGCCCGGACGGTCGCCTCGCCCACGTCTCGCTGCTCACGGAGGCGGAGCGGGCGCGGGTGCTGGACGCCGGCCGCGGCGAGACGCGCCCGTTCCCCGCGAACGCCCGCGTGGACGCGGTGATCGCCGCGCGCGCCGCCGCCTGGCCCCATGCGCCCGCCGTGGCGTCCGGCGGGCGCACCCTCTCCTACCGCGAGCTCCATCGCCGGGCCAGTGCCCTGGCCGCGCGGCTGCGGGCGCGGGGCGTGGGGCCGGAGACGCCCGTGGCGCTCTTCCTGGACCGCTCCGCCGAGCTGGCCGTGGCGCTGCTGGCCGTGCTGCGGGCGGGCGGGGCCTTTGTCCCCATGGACCCCGCGTACCCGCCGGAGCGCGTGGCGTACCTGCTGGCCGACAGCGGGGCCGCCGTCGTCCTCACCCGCGCCGCCCTGGCCGGCGCGCTCCCCGCCGGCACGCCCGGGGTGCTCCCCGTGGACCTGGACGGCGCGGCGGATTCGCGGGCGCCCGCGGATCGGGGGGACGCGGGGGCTTCGGCGGACACCGGGGAATCGACGGATGTAAGGGATTCTGCGGAGTCGGCCGATTCGGTGGATTCGTCGGCTTTGGTGGACTCGGCGGATCCGGTGGCTTTGGCGGATTCAGCGGATTCGGCGAACTCGGCGAACTCGATGGATTCGGCCGATTCGTGGACGTCGGCCGATTCGATGGACGCGAGGACTTCGGCGGGCTCGGCGGACTCGAGGGGTTCGGCGGATTCGAGTGCTTCGGCCGATCCGTGGATGTCGGCGGACTCGGCGGATCCGGAGTTCTGCGGGGCGGACGCGCTGGCGTACCTCATCTACACCTCCGGCTCCACGGGCCGTCCCAAGGCCGCCATGGTGAGCCACCGCTCGCTCCTGTGCTACGGCGAGGCCATGCGCGCGCGGATGGCCCTCGCCCCCGCCGACCGGGTGCTCCAGTTCGCCTCCCCCGCGTTCGACGTGATGGTGGAGGAGGTGTTCCCGGCCTGGCTGGCGGGGGCCTGCGTGGTGTTTCCGCGGGAGGACCTGCTGGACGCGCCGCACGCCCTGCTGCGCGTGCTGGAGGCGGAGCGGGTGAGCATCGTGGAGCTGCCCACGGCGTTCTGGCACGAGTGGGTGCGCCAGCTGGCGGACGACGGAACGCGGCGTCCCCCCTGCCTGCGGCTGGTGCTGATGGGCGGCGAGCGCGTGCTCCCCGAGCGCATGGCGCAGTGGGCGGCCACGGGCGTGCCCCTGCAGCACGTCTTTGGCCTCACGGAGACCACGGTCACCACCACCACGCTCCCCCTGGCGGCGGGAGACGACGGGGCGCGCTGGCCCAACCTTCCCGTGGGGACGCCCCTGGCCAACGCCGAGGCGTTCGTGCTGGACGCGGGGGGCCGGCCCGTGCCGGCCGGCGTGCCCGGCGAGCTGTACATCGGCGGCCAGGCGGTGGCGCGCGGGTACTGGCGCCGCCCGGCGCTGACGGCCGCGCGCTACGTGCCGCACCCCTTTGCCGCCGTCCCCGGCGCCCGGCTGTACCGCACGGGCGACCGCGCGCGGTGGCTGGCGGACGGCACGCTGGAGTTCCTGGGCCGGCTGGACCAGCAGGTCAAGGTGCGCGGCTACCGGGTGGAGCCGGCGGAGATCGAGGCCGCCCTGGCCCGCCACCCCGCCGTGGCCGAGGCCGCCGTGGTGGCGCGCGAGGACGTCCCCGGCGACCGGCGCCTGGTGGCGTACGTGGTCCCGGCCGCGGGCTTCGCCGCGGGTCCGCCGCCCGCCGGGGCAGGGGAGGACGATGCCGCCACGCGCGTCTCCTTCGCGGAGCTGCGCGAGCACCTGCGCGCGCGGCTGCCGGAGCACATGGTGCCCTCCGCGCTGGTGGCACTGGACGCGCTTCCCCTTACCC
Source organism: Longimicrobium sp. (assembly GCF_036280135.1). Lineage (GTDB taxonomy): Bacteria > Gemmatimonadota > Gemmatimonadetes > Longimicrobiales > Longimicrobiaceae > Longimicrobium. Next base: position 1,767 of record NZ_DASURI010000705.1, on the reverse strand, counting down.
GCAACGGCAAGGTGGACCGCCGCGCCCTTCCCGCGCCGGAGCCGGGCGAGGCGCGGCCCGGCGCGGCCGCGCCCCGCGACGAGCGGGAGGAGATCCTCTGCGGGATCTGGGCGGAGGTGCTGGGGGTGCCGCGGGTGGGGCCGCGGGACAGCTTCTTCGAGCTGGGCGGCCACTCGCTGCTGGCCATGCGCGTCGTGGCGCGCATCCGCCGGGCGCTGGACGTGGAGGTGCCCCTGCGGGTGCTGTTCGAGGCCCCCACGGTGGCCGGGCTGGCCGCCCGCATCCAGGCCCTTCGCCACGCGGAGGGCTTCGCCGCCGCGCCGCCCATCACCCCGGTGCCGCGCGGGGAGCCCCTGCCGGCCTCGTACGCGCAGCGCCGGCTGTGGCTGGTGGACCGGATGGAGCCCGGCACGCCCGCCTACAACATGCCCTTTGCCCTGCGGCTGCGGGGCGCCCTGGACGCGCGGGCCCTGCGGCGCGCCTTGGACGGCGTCGTCCGCCGGCACGAGTCGCTGCGCACCACCTTTGCCGAGCACGACGGCGAGCCCGTGCAGGTCATCCATCCGCCCTCGCCCGTTCCCCTTCCCGTCGTCGGCCTGGACGCGCTCCCCGCGCAGGCGCGGGAGGGCCAGGCGCGGCGCCTGGCCCGGGCCCAGGCCCTGCGCCCCTTTGACCTGGCCCGCGGACCGCTGCTGCGCGCCGTCCTGCTGCGCCTGGACGGGGACGACCACGTGCTGTGCCTGACCCTGCACCACGTGGTGAGCGACGGCTGGAGCACCGACGTGCTCGTGCGCGAGGTGGCCGCCCTGTACGACGCCTTCCGGCGGGGGGCGCCCGCGCCGTCCCTGCCGGAGCTCCCCGTGCAGTACGCCGACTACGCCGCGTGGCAGCGCGGCTGGCTGGCCGGCCCCGTGCTGGAGGAGAAGCTGGCGTGGTGGCGCGGCCGCCTGGCCGGGGCGCCGCCGCTGCTGGAGGTGCCCACGGACCACCCGCGCGCGCCGGGGCTTTCCGCCGGGGCGGGGAGCCATCCCGTCTCGCTTTCGGCGGAGGCGTCGGCGCGGCTGCGGACCCTGGCGCGCGGCGAGGGCGCCACGCTGTTCATGGCGCTGCTGGCGGGGTGGCAGGCCCTCCTGGGCCGCTACGCCGCGCAGGCCGACGTGGTGGTGGGCACCCCGGTGGCCGGCCGCGCCCACGCCGAGGTGGAGGGGCTCATCGGCTTCTTCGTCAACCTGCTTCCCCTGCGGGTGGACCTGGCGGGCGACCCCACGGGGATGGAGCTGCTGGGGCGGGTGCGCGCGTCGGCGCTGGCCGCGTACGCGCACCCCGAGGTGCCGTTCGAGCGGCTGGTGGAGGACGTGGTGGCGGAGCGCTCGCTCACCCACGCGCCCCTCTTCCAGGCCACCTTCTCCCTGGAGCGGACGGACGCCGCGCAGGCGCCGGCCCTGGCCGGGGTGGACGCGGAGCCGTTCGCGGCGGGGCGGGGCGCCGCGCGCTTTGACCTGGAGCTGCTGATGGCGGACGACGGCGGCGCGCTGGGGGGCACGCTCGTCTACCGCGCCGCGCTGTGGGAGCCGGAGACGGCCGCGCGGATGGCGGGGCACCTGGAGCGGCTGCTGGAGGCCCTGGCGGCCCATCCCGGGCGGCCCCTGTCCACCGTGCCCCTGCTGCGGGACGCGGAGCGGGCGCGGGTGCTGGAGGGGTGGAGCCGTGCCCCGGCCGCGCCGCCCCTGGAGCGGGTGCACGACGTGTTCGCGCGGTGGGCGGCCC
>NZ_DASURI010000704.1:0-5421 GCF_036280135.1 Longimicrobium sp. | reverse complement strand
GCCACGCGTACCTCGAAGCACGCGGCGTGCACCTGGTGCATGGCGTGCTGCGCGAGGAGGCGGCGGCCGTGCTGGAGCTGTACCAGAAGAACCAGGGCGTCATCTACAACGCCTGATCTTCCGCGGCATCCGCTCCGTCCCTCGGAGCCGGATGCCCGTCCACCGCAGTGCCCCGTTCCGCCCATGAAGTCCACCCGCCGCGCATCCGTCCTCAAGTACGCGCTGATGGGGCTCGTCCTGGCCGCCGTGGCCGCGGGGGTCATCCTGCGCCACCGCGACAGCGCGTACGCCGCGCAGACCCTGCTGCCCCTTCAGGCCACGCCACCCGCCGCGCCGCCCGCCGCGCGTCCGTCCGCGTCGGGCGTATCGGGCGCGTCCGCCGAGACGCTGGACTGGACGCGGGTCACGGAGCGCGACCTGAACATCGCGTCCGTGTTCCTGGCCGCGCGCGACCGTGGCGTGCGGGTGGCGCTGGACAGCCTGGAGGTACTGGCCGCGGCGGACCCGCAGCTGCGCGGGCAGGGGCACCCGCTGGCCCACGCGCTGGGCCGCTACGCCATGTCGCACCGGCGTGACCTGGCCCTCCTGGGCGAGTGCACGCCGTCGTTCCAGAGCGGCTGCTTTCACGGCGCGCTGGAAGGGTGGTTCCTGCAGGGCGGGACGATCGACGAGGCCTCGGCGGACCGCATCTGCGCGGCGCGGTCGGCGCGGGGCGCGCGCGGGTTCGAGCTGCTGGAGTGCTGGCACGGCCTGGGGCACGGGCTGATGGTGCACGCCGGCGGGGACTTTCGCCAGGCGCTGCCCATCTGCGACGCGCTGGACCAGGCGCAGGCCCGGCGCGAGTGCTACGACGGCATCTTCATGGAGCGGGCGATTCGCGCCATCGGTGCCACGTCCGTCAACGTGGGCGACGGCCCGGGGATGGACCACGCGGCGCACGGCGGCGGATCGGCCTCGGCCGGCGCGCACAACCACGGAAGCGGGTCCGCCTCCGCCGGCGGGCACGACCACGGGGCAGACGCGCCGCCGCCGGCCAGCGCCTCGCAGGCCAAGTCGGCGGCGCGGGGGGAGATGGCGCGGCTGTGCGACGGGCTGGCGGAGCGCCATCAGCCGTCGTGCTGGGCGTACCAGCCCATCGTCCTCTTTCGCCTGCACGGGTTGAACCCGGCGACGGTGCTGCGCGCCTGCGACGCGGCGCCGGCCGTCGCGGTGGCGTCGTGCTACCAGGGCACGGGCAAGCAGTTCCTGGGCGCCGTGAGCGGCGACGCGCCGCGGATGATCGCGGCGTGCGGGCAGGGCGACCGCGCGCACGTGGCGGACTGCCTGATGGGCGGCGTGGAATACTTCACGGACCTGCAGTGGACCATCGAGCCCGGCATCGACTTCTGCCGGCAGGTGCCCGGCGAGGCAAGGCCGCGCTGCTACGGGATGATCGGCGAGCGCCTGGCCCTGGCGCATTCCGCGCCCGAGCCCATCCGCGCGGCGTGCCGGCAGGTGGAGTCCGCGTTCGTGGCCGCCTGCCTGCGCGGCGCCGGCCTCCACGGGCGCTGATCCGCATCCGATCCAGCAACGAGCAGCCCCGCCGGAGCAATCTCCGGCGGGGCTTTTTGATGTGATTCATCGCGGATGGATGCCGTCACTCCTTGGCGGACGTCTCGTTCCCTGTTGCCGCCGGACGGCTCAGGAACCCGATCACCTTGCCGTACCTGTCTCCGGTCAGTCCATCCAGCTCGTGGTTAATGTCTTCCCACCGGCCTACCTTGCTGGTCCAGAGGCCCGAGGCAAGCTGCAGTGCGAAGTGGATCTCCTGCGTGGTCTCGTTCCAGTACACGGCCACCTTGTCTCGGCCGGGCTCCAGGGAAGCGTCCTCGCAGTGTGTGAACCCGTAGCTCTCCAGCGCGAGGATCCATGCATTGACCGTGTTCTCGCGTGGAACGCCTTCCGGCCACGGGTACAGGCCAAGGTCCTCATCAAAGAGAGTGGGCGAGATCCAGCTCGCCTGGTCCCCAAGCACCCAGGCGAGACAGTTGTACGCCGGCGTGTCATCGCTCGTGACCGCGAACCGGGTGCTGGCGAGCCGGGGAAAGCGACGCTTGAGGTCGTCTTCTGCCGCTGGGCGCCTCACGCCAGTCCTCGCTCCCGGCCCCACGCAATCCACGCGTCCGCGAGTCGCTGCACGTTGCCCCTGTCTTCGGGCCGGATCGGGGTCTCTCCCGTGATCAGCCGCAACGCCACGAACCAGTGTGCCTGGGTGCGCCGCAGGTCCTCCAGGATGAAGGGAACGACCGCCGGCCCCATCCCGATGATGCGGAGGTAGGCAGGGTGCTGCGTGAACGAGATCGCCGACGACATGTGCCCGGTTTCGTCGTGCCACTGCGCGGCCAGCTGGCTGAACTCGGCCCGGATGTCCTTGGGACCTGCAGTGCGAATCGCTTCGAGCGCGCGTCGCAGCTCCTCGTTCTCCTGCTCCAGAAGTGAGCGTTCCTGCTCGGCCTCATGAAGCTTGCGGCGCAGGAGGGAGTTGTCCCACCTGACGTACGTATCGGAGACGGCCCGGGTGATTTGCTCGCTCAGCGCCTTCAACGCTTGCTGCGCACCTTCCGACTGCACGAAGTCGCGCACCGACTGCCGTGGGACTGCTCGTCCGCCGGCTTGTTGTGACGTACGCGCGTTCACCGTCCAGGCGGACCGGCCCCAGGGATCTCTCCGTGCCGGATTCCGATGCCGATCGGGATAGCGGCCCTCCTTGAACGGCTCCGCGCTCACGCGTCCTCCTTGACCTCGACAAAGAGCTGCGCGAACTCTTCCGCCTGGTTCAACACGGTCGCGTGGAGGCTTGGCAGCTCGTCCGGAGTGATGTAGTTGAGAACCGTCAACGAGCATCGGTACTCATCCTCATCGGGACTGATCTCCAGGAAGCTCTCCAGCAGTCCGTGCGGGGAATCGGTGAAGCGCAGCTTGATCCCCGACAGTGAGATCTTGCCGATCTCGGATCGGAATTCCTCCAAGTGAGGCGTATCCGCGAGCATCTTCATGCGCCAGGCAGCTTGCCCTGCCGGATAGTGCAAATCCGTCGTGGAGATGACCTGGAGCTCGTGGACGTCCCGGATGCATCTCTGGAGTACGTCGTAGAACCCGCTGTCCTCGATCCGCTTGAGCTGCTCCTGGCTGTCTTCCTCCCCAAAACGATACGAGTCTACCTGGACGGTATGCTCATCGAAGTCGAGCTCGTCGTCGACAGGGCCGACGAAAGCGTATGTCTGGCCCGTGAGTGCGTCGCTGGACTCCACGAGAAACCCCGCGGATGGATCCATGACCTCGACGAGTGACGCAACGTCCAGGTGTCCCCGTGGAACCTTGATCGCGATGCTGACCGACCGCCAGTGGAGCTTCGTTGCATCAGGGACGGTCACGGTGGCCTCACGGAGCAGATGTCGGTCGTACCCACTCGCTCAAAGCTAAAGATCATTCCTTGCGACAGGCAAGCACGAAGCTTCCAATCGCCTTTGTTCACCGTGCGATGAATCCTCGAGGTCGAACGTGCTCGTCGGGGGGGGGACTGCCTTGCTGAACCAGCCCTCAACCGGGTGCCAGGGTTGAAGTAAGGCTTGCGCGGCAGAGGCCCGAGGGCGTTGCAAGGAATGCTGCGCGTCGTTGAGGCGAGGAGGTGACGCAGGGTGGATAGAAGGCACGCGCGTTGTCGGGCGCTACGTTCGTGCCTTCCGTAACATCTCGGCAGGCGGCCTACTCCACCCGCCCGCCCTGGGCGATCCAGCTGCCCAGGATCGCGCGCTCCTCGGGAGACATGTGCGTCTTGTTGGCGGGGGGCATGGTCTGCGACTCCACGGCGCGAAAGCGGATGCGGTCGATGCGCGCGCGGATCTGCTCCGGCGTGTCGAACGCCACGCCCGCCGGCGCCGCGCCGAACGTGCGGTCCGCCGCGTCCGCGCTGTGGCAGACGACGCAGCGCTTCTGGATGACGGCGTGCGCCTGCGCGAACGTCACCGTGCCGGCGCCCGCGTCCGCCGCCGGCCCCTGCGTGCCGGCCGGGCGCGCCGTGAGCGCGTAGAGCCCCAGGACGGACGCGATCATCGTGGCGGCCAGCGCGGGGCGCCACCGCGGAAAGGTGAAGCGGATGTTCAGGATGTGCCGCACGGACGCGCCCGCCAGCACCAGCATCCCCAGCGTGAGCCAGCTGTTGCGATGCGCGTACAGCCCGGGAAAGTGGCTGCTGAGCATCAGCACGATGACCGGAAAGGTCATGTAGTTGTTGTGGATGGACCGCTCCTTCGCGCGCTTTGAAGGGCCCGGGTCCGGCTGCTCGCCGCGCTCCACGGCCGACACCAGCACGCGCTGCGACGGCATGATGACGCGGAACACGTTGCCCGCCATGAGCGTGCCCAGCATGGCGCCCACGTGCAGGAACGCCGCGCGCCCGCTGAACACGTGCGTGAGCCCGTAGGCCACGCCCAGCACCAGCGCGAGGCCCAGCAGCGCCGCCATCCCGCCCGCGCGGGCCAGCAGCTTCGCGAGCCCGTAGTGGTAGACGAGCCATCCGCCCACGATGGTTCCCACGCCGATCAGCGTGGCGCGCGCGGGCGTGAGGTCGGCCACGGCGGGGTCCACCAGCAGGGCGCCGCCGCTGGCGTAGTAGACCAGCACCAGCAGCATGGCGCCCGTGAGCCACGTGGTGTACGCCTGCCACTTGAACCAGTGCAGGGGGCGATCGCGGTCCCACCCGCGGGTGTCCTTCTCCATGAAGTAGAAGGCGCCGCTGTGCAGCAGCCAGATCTCGCCCTGGATGCCCGGCTTTCCCTGCTTCGAAGGCTCCAGGTTGCGGTCGATCCAGTTCCACAGCATGGAGTTGCCGATCCACATGATCCCCGCGATCACGTGCATCCAGCGAAACACCAGGTCCAGCAGCTCCCGCCAGCTCATCCCTCAGCTCCCCCGGTAGGTGGAGTACCCGAACGGGTTCAGCAGCAGCGGCACGTGGTAGTGCTGCGCCCCGTCGCGCACCTCGAAGTCGATCTGCACGCGCGGATAGAACGCGTCCGTGCCCCGCGCGGCGAAGTATGCGCCCGTGCCGAACGTAAGCCGGTACACGCCGGGCTCCAGCGGCGCGCCGGCCGGCAGCAGGGTGCGCAGGCGGCCGTCGTCGTCCGTGGCGCCCTCGCCCAGGACGCGGCCGTCCCGCTCCAGGCACACCGGCACGCCCGCCGCGGGACGCCCGCGCGCCGTGTCCAGCACGTGTGTGGTGATCGCGCTCATCGCGTGTGGTTTGATGAGGATACGGGTGGATGCGCCCGGTCCGGCGCTACGCTCGCCTGCAGGGATCCAGCGCGGGATGGGGCGGAGATCCAGCGGTGATGGATGGCGTCTCGCACGGGCGAGGGGCCCCCCCCCCCCCCCCCCCCCCCC
>NZ_DASURI010000703.1:0-2297 GCF_036280135.1 Longimicrobium sp. | reverse complement strand
CCTCCTGTCGCACTTTGGCCGGCCCAAGGGCAAGCCCGTGCCGGAGATGTCGCTCAAGCCCGTCGCCGCGCGCCTGGCGGAGCTGCTGGAGGGGCGCCGCGTGGAGTTCGTGGACGACACGGTGGGCTTCGCCGCCCGCTCGGCCATCGGCACCATGTACGACGGCGACGTGCTGCTGCTGGAGAACACGCGCTTTCTGCCCGGCGAGGAGAAGAACGACTCCGCCCTCGCCGAGCAGATGGCGGAGCTGGGCGACGTGTTCGTGAACGACGCGTTCGGCGCGGCGCACCGCGCGCACTCGTCCACCGCCGGCGTGGCCGTGGTGATGCGCGCGCAGGGCAAGCCGGTCGTGGCGGGGCTGCTGATGGACCGCGAGCTGGAGTACCTGGACCGCGCCCTGGCCGAGCCCAAGCGCCCGTTCGTGGCCATCCTGGGCGGGTCCAAGATCAGCGGCAAGATCGACGTCATCCGCAGCCTGCTGCCCAAGGTGGACCGGCTGCTCATCGGCGGCGCCATGGCCAACACCTTCTTCAAGGCCATGGGCCTGGCCACGGGGACGTCGCTGGTGGAGGACGACCGCCTGGACATGGCCCGCGAGCTCCTGTCGTCGTCCGGCGACAAGCTCGTGCTGCCGAAGGACGCCGTCGTGGCGGAGAAGATGGAAGCCGGCACGGCCGTGCAGACCGTTGGTCGCGAGGCCATCCCGGCGGACCGCATGGTGCTGGACGTGGGACCGAAGACGGTGGAGGAGTACCGGCGCATCCTGTCCGAGGCGGGAACGGTGCTGTGGAACGGGCCCATGGGCGTGTTCGAGGTGCCGGAGTTCGCCGCGGGGACCCGGGGCGTGGCCGAGGCCGTGGCGGAGGCGACGGACCGCGGCGCCACCACCATCATCGGCGGCGGCGACTCGGCGGCGGCGGTGGCCGAGCTGGGGCTGGAGCGGCGGATGTCGCACGTGTCCACGGGCGGCGGCGCTTCGCTGGAGTTCCTGGAAGGCAAGGAGCTGCCCGGCGTGGCCGCGCTCTCCAACGCGGGGGCCGCCGCGTGACGGCGCCCCGCAAGCCGGTGCTGGCGGGCAACTGGAAGATGAACCACGGGCCGTCCGAGACGGCCCGCTTCTTCGCCGACTTTCTCCCCATGGTGGAGCCGGGGGACGACCGCAGCGTCGTCTTCTTTCCGCCCGCGCTCTCCTTCGCGGCCGCGCGCGAGGCGCTCCAGGGGCGGCCGGACGTGCGCCTGGGCGTGCAGAACGTGTACTGGGAGGCCAGCGGCGCCTTTACCGGCGAGCTGTCCGTCGCCATGGCGAAGGACGCCGGGGCCGAGCTGGTGCTCATTGGCCACAGCGAGCGGCGCCACGTCTTTGGCGAGACGTCGGACGAGACGGCGAAGAAGGTGCGCGCTGTGCTGGACGGTGGGCTCACGCCCGTGCTGTGCGTGGGCGAGACGCTGGACGAGCGCCGCGCCGACCGCGCCGAGGCCGTCGTGACGGAGCAGCTGGCGCCCGTGCTGGCCATCCTGTCCCCGGACGAGCTGGGCGAGCTGGTGGTGGCGTACGAGCCCGTGTGGGCCATCGGCACGGGGGTGACGGCCACGCCGGGCGACGCGGCGGCCATGCACCGGGCCGTGCGCGAGCAGCTCTCGGCCGCGTTCGGGCAGGCCGCGGCGGACGCCGTGCCCGTGCTGTACGGCGGCAGCGTAAAGCCCGACAACGCGGCGGAGCTGCTGTCGCAGCCCGGCGTGGACGGGGTCCTGGTGGGCGGCGCGAGCCTGGACGCGGCGGGTTTCGCGGCCATCTGCCGGGCGACGGGTTGACAGGGCGGGGAAACGGCTTAGCTTAAGTCGTTTCCCCATAGGGACCTCCCATCCGCTTTCTTCCAGGCCGGCCGTGTTCACGTTTCTGCTGATCCTGCTGATTCTCGACGCCCTGATCCTCATTCCCGTGGTGCTGCTGCAGGCCGGGAAGGGCGGTGGGCTTGCCGCCATGGGTGGCGGCGCGGGCACCGACACGCTGTTCGGCGGCCGGCATGCGGCCACGCTGCTCACCAAGCTGAGCTGGTGGTGCGGCGGCGCGTTCATCGCCATCGCGTTCATCCTGCAGATCCTGTCCAGCCGTCCGGCGGCCAGCGAGTCCGTCCTGCAGCGTGAGCTTCAGCGCGGCGCCCCGGCGGCCGCGCCGGTGACGCCCACGGCTCCGGCCGGCGGCGCGCAGGCTCCGGCGGGTGGCGGCGCGGCGCTTCCGGGCGCCACGGCCCCGGCGGGTGGCACGACGACGCCGGCCCCCACTGGGGCGGCCGCGA
>NZ_DASURI010000702.1:0-4793 GCF_036280135.1 Longimicrobium sp. | reverse complement strand
GGGGGGGGGGGGGGGGGGGGGGGGGGGGGGCCCCCCCTCGCCCGCGGTAGACCCTCTGCTTCCAAGCTGGAACGTGCCGGTCCTTCCCCGCGGGAGATCAGGGCTCAATCCTGCCGGTTTCCCGCGCCCGACATCTCCACCTCGGACTCCGCACCGCGCGCGGCGGGGAGCGCCACGCCGAACTCGGCGCCGCCCTGCGGACGGTTGCGGGCCCACACGCGGCCACCATGCGCCTGCACCGTCTGCCGCACGAGCGCCAGGCCCAGCCCCGTGCCCCGCGCCTTGGTGGTAAAGTCCGGCTCCCACACGCGCTCCACGTGCTCGGGGCGAATGCCCGGACCGTCGTCCAGCACGCGCACCTCCACCTGCGCGCCCGCCTCGCGCAGCTCCACGCGCACCGATCCGCCCCCCGCCGCCTGCACCACCTCACCCGCGTTCAGCAGCAGGTTGGCGAACGCGCGGGAGAGCGCGTCGTGGTGCCCGCGCACGCACGGCAGCCCCTCGGGCCCCACCAGCGACGAGGCCACGTGCGGCGGCAGGTGCGTGCGCAGCAGGTAGTCCATCAGCTCGCGCAGGTCGATGTCGCTGGGCGGCCCCTCGGGCATGCGCCCCAGCTGCGCGAAGGTGCGCGCCAGCTCCTCCAGCCGCGCGCTCTCGGCCTCCATCACCTCCAGCGCCTCGCGGGTGTCCTCGCGGTCCGCCGCGCCGCGCCGCAGCGTGTGCAGGGCAAAGCGCATGGGCGTGAGCGGGTTCTTGAGCTCGTGCGCCACCCGCCGCGCCATCCCCACCCACGTCCGCGCGCGCTCCGCCTCCAGCTCCGCCTCGTGGGCGGCGGCCAGCTCCGCCTGCATCTTGCGGAACGCGCGGCGCAGCGTGGCGAACTCGTCCGCGGCGGCGCGCCCGTCGGGCGCGGGCAGGGGCTCGCGGCGGGCCACCATCCCCGCCCACCCCGCCAGCTCCTCCACGGGCCGCGACAGCCGCCGCCCCATGCTTTGCGACGCCCGCAGCGACAGGAACGCCAGCACCCCGCCGATCACCAGCCCCGCCAGGGGGATGAGGATCATGGTGCGGTTGATGAGGTACTCCCACCGCCGCGCGTTGGTGATGCTCACCTCCAGCTCGTCGCGGTGCCGGGCGGCGGCGCGCACCAGGGCCGTGTCGCCGGACTGCTCGGCGCGGCGGATGAGCTCGCCGCCGCTCCCGCCCACCCGCTCCCACGCACCCACGCCGTCCGACAGGCGAACGGCGCGCGCGATGACGTACGCCCCCGCCCCCACCAGCAGCAGCGAGGGGAGCACGGAAAACAGCAGCAGGGCACGGCGGAGCCGGCGTTCGAATGGCCTGCGCCGGAGCATCACACGAATCGCAACCAGGGGAGCGGGTTGACCCGCGGGGGCGCGACGCGGAGCTTTCATCGCGCCGCCGCACAGCAAGTATGCCCACGCGCGGCGGTCCGGGCAAGCGATGCGCGTCGATACGACACGGGGAGGCGGATGCAGCAGGGGCTGGAAGCGGAGCTGCGCGCGCGGTTCGACGTGCGCGAGGAGCGGTTCGAGCACGGGGACTGGTCGGTGGACCTCATCCTTCCCCGCGCCGCCGACGAGCTGATCGACGAGGGCGAGTTCGCCGACGACGAGCGTCTGCCGTACTGGGCGGAGCTGTGGCCGTCCGCGCGGGGCCTGGCCCGGCACCTCCTGGATGCGTCCGCCGGCGGGGACTCCGACGGGGGAGGCGGATACGGAACGGCGGGCGGCGGATGGGGCGGCGCGCGCGTGCTGGAGCTGGGATGCGGCGTGGCGCTGCCCTCGCTGGCCCTGCGCAGCCGCGGCGTCGACGTGCTGGCCACGGACTGGTACGGCGATGCCCTGCGGTTCGCGGAGGTCAACGCCGCGCGCAACGGCCTGGACCCGCTGCGCACGGAGATGCTGGACTGGCGCCATCCGCCGCGCGGCTGGGGCTACGACCTGGTGATCGCGGCCGACGTGCTGTACGAGCCGCGCAACGTCGACATCCTCGCGGCGCTGCTGGGGCGCGTGGTGGCGCCCGGCGGCACCGCCCTTGTGGCCGATCCCGGCCGCGTCTACGCGGGCGACTTCCTGCGGACCCTGCGGCAGCAGGGCTGGCGCGCCGACGAGGCCGACGTGCGCATGGAGCCCTCCGCCGCCGGCGCCCAGAGCCGCGTCCGCATCCACCGCCTCCGCCGCGCGGAGTGACGGGATGGATGAAAACCGCGTCGCGTGGTCTGTCCCCGCTGAGTCCGGTCTAAGAAGTCAGACTCGCTCTCCCGGTGGAAAACTCGGCTTTCGAGAATGCGCTTAGACGCGCGATCGCAGCCTCGGGATACATCCAACTACCCCCCAAAACCGAGATCTGGATCGGCCGTCGGACTTTTTGGACCGGACTCCCCGCTGTCATCCTGAGAGGATGGTGAATGGCCCGGATGGGCCAGAAGCGTCATCCTGAGGAGCCGCCGCGTTAACGCTGTCCGTGCGTGATCCATGGCGGCGACGAAGGATCTTGCCCGCGAAGCTCGGGGATCGCCCTCGTGCACGGAATCCGCCTCCGAGTCTCGCACACAAGATCCTCAGTCGCGCCATAGGTCTGCGTGCGTTCATGGGATACGCGGCGCTCCCTCAGAATGACGCATCGCGGACGCAGGTTTCCAAACAGCCTCCGCGCTCGATCCCTCGGCTCGTCTCGCACTCCGCCCAACGGATGGACGCGGCGGGCTGTACTCGCGGCATCAACCTTTCGGAAGCCGCCAGCATACAGCACTTGACATCCGCATCCCGCCATCACGCGAGCCCGCTTATCCACATGCGCGCCATCCAAACGACCCTCCTGGCCGCCGTCACCGCGACGCTCGCGACCTCCGCCGCGGCGCAGACACCCGCGCCCACGCTGGAGATGCGCCCCTGCGAGCTGTCGCCCGGCGGGGAGACGGGGCGCTGCGGCACCTACTGGGCGCCGGAGAACCGCGAGCAGCCGGACGGACGCCGCATCCCGCTCGCCGTGGTGGTGGTGCCGGCACGGAGCGCCACGCCTCGCCCCGACCCCATCTTCTTCTTCGTGGGCGGTCCCGGGCAGGCGGCGACGGACTTCGCGGCCATGTGGGCCGACGCGCCCGACCGCGAGCACCGCGACGTGGTGCTGGTGGACCAGCGCGGAACGAGCCGCGAGCACGCGCTGCACTGCCAGCTCTCCGGAAGCCCCGACAATCCGCAGGGCTACCTGGATCCCATCTTTCAGCCCGCGCTGTTTCGCCGGTGCCGCGCGGAGCTGGAGCCCCGGGCAGACCTCACCCGCTACACCACGGCCGACTACGTGGACGACGTCGACGAGGTGCGGCGCGCGCTGGGCTACGACAGGATCAACGTGCAGGGCGGATCGTACGGCACGCGCGTGGTGCTGTTCTACCTGCGGCAGTATCCGCGACATGCGCGTACGGCGTACATGACGGGCCTGTATCCGCCCACCACGCGCAACCCGCTGTACCACGCGGCCGATTCGCAGGCGGCGCTGGATTCCATCTTCGCCCTGTGCGCCCGCGAGGCCGCCTGTTCCGCCGCCTTCCCGAACCTGCGCGCCGAGTTCGCCGAGACGATGGAGCGGCTGCGGCGCCAGCCCGCGCGCGTGATCCTCCGCGATCAGGCCACCGGCGCGCCCATCGGCCTCACGCTGGACGCCGACGCGTTCGCCGAGGGCGTGCGGGTGACGATGTACGGCTGGGACCGCGCGCGGCGCCTGCCGCTGCTGCTGCACCGCGCCCACGGCGGCGACTACACCGCGTTCGCCGCCACCGCGCTGGCCAACAACGCCGCCCTGCGCGACATGCTGCACCTGGGGCTGGGGATGTCGACCATCTGCCAGGAAGACATGCCGCGCATCACCGAGGCGGACATCGTGGCCCTGACGCGCAACACCTTCCTGGGCGACCAGCGCGTGCGGACGCAGCGCGCCGCCTGCGCGGAATGGCCCACGCGCCCGCTCCCGGCCGGCAGCATGGACCCGGTGGTCTCCGACGTGCCCGCGCTGCTGGTGTCCGGCGCGTACGATCCCGCCACCGCGCCACGCCTGGGCGACGAGACGGCGCGCACGCTGCGCAACAGCCTGCACGTGGTCGTTCCCGGCGGGCACATCGCCCAGTCGCCGTGCCTGGCCGGCATCGTGAGCGACTTCCTGGAGCGCGGCACCGTGCAGGGCCTCGACACCTCCTGCGTGTCGCAGATCCGCCTCGCACCGTTCGTGGTGTCGGAGGAGGAGGCGGACGCGAATCGGTAGAGACGGAGCCGAGCGATGAATCACCTCCCCCGCGCAGCGGGGGAGGTCGCGAGTCGACAGCGGGAGGGGGCCTCGGCGCGGAGATAGCCCTCGTGCCCGTCAGCCACCCCTCAGCCGGAGTGAATGAGCAGATTGCGGATCTGATCCGGTAAGGCCGTCTCCCAGCCGGAGCGAATGAATTCGCCGCTGGAAAATCGCGAAGTCCGCCTTCGCGGACTGGCCCCAGCACGGGCGGCGCCACGTGCAGCGGGGCGGGCTTCGATGGTTCGAACGCGGCCGGTGTGCACAGCGATGGCGTGCGGCAGGAGCTGTCGGCGAAGGCCGACATCGCGCAGTCAGAGCCGCGAATTCATTCGCCGGGGGCTGGGACCTCGCGACGCCGATTCAGATCCGCAGCTGGCATCATTCGCCGGCTGGAAACTCGCGAAGTCCGCCTTCGCGGAGCCCCAGCGGCGATCGGAACGTGTGCACCAGAGCGGAGTTTCCGTTGTTGAAGCCCCACGCAGTTTGTG
>NZ_DASURI010000701.1:0-7044 GCF_036280135.1 Longimicrobium sp. | reverse complement strand
GGGGGGGGGGGGGGGGGGGGGGGGGGGGGGGGCCCCCTCCGCGTGCGAGACACGGCCCGCGGAGGTGCACGAACCCCGTCCTTCAGTCGTTGAGTCCGGTCTACAGCCGGATCAGCTGCGCGCCGTAGTGCACGTTGGCGCCGACGGCGGCGATCATCACCAGGTCGCCGCTGCCCAGCGACACGGTGCCGTCCTCCAGGTCCTCGGCCAGCAGGATGAGCATCCCCGCCGCGGAGGTGTTGCCGTAGCGGTCCACGTTGCACGCCACGCGGTCCGCCGGCAGCCCCGACTGGCGGACGAAGTGGTCCATCAGCCGCTTGTTGGGCTGGTGGAAGTAGTAGCGCTTGACCTGCTCGCGCAGCTCCGGCCGCTCCGCCAGCACGCCCTCGATGCACGCGCGCATGTACGTGGGGTACGACTTGGCCACGAGGTGCCCGTCCACCACGAACGCCTCGTCCGCCGGGTTCTCCTCGGGGGCCATGCGGCTGTCCAGCCCGCCCGCGCGGCGAATGACCAGCTGCAGGTAGTCGTTGCCCGACATGGACGACACGATGCCCTCGCCCGGACGGCCGTCGCCGCGCAGGATGACCGCGCCCGCGCCGTCGCCGAACACGTACGCGCCGAATGCGGCCGGCAGGCGCTTGCGGCCGTGGCCGGCGTCCACGTCGCCGCTCCACACCTCGCGGTCCACCAGCGACGAGGTAAAGGCGCTGCCGATGACGGCGGCCGTGTGGATGGCGCCGCTGCGGATCATCTTGTAGACCATGTCCATCACGTACGGCGTGCCGCCGCAGCCGTCGTCGATGAGCAGCGCGTACGCGTCGGCCCGGGCGCCCACGCGGCGGTGCACCTCCATGGCGTCGTAGCTGAAGTTCACGCGGTCCGGCGTGCACGTGACGACGAACACCGCGTCCAGGTCCGCGCCGTTGATGCCGGCCATCTCCATGGCCCGGCGCAGCGCCACCTCGCACATGTCCGTGTTGTTGGCCGGCTCGCCGGACGTGGCGGGCGGGGCCACCGTCACCCCCGCCTGCGGATCCAGCTCCCACAAAAAGCGGCGCTCCTTGATCTGCGTCTTTTCCGCGATCCACTCGGCGGACCACCCGGGGATGGCCTGCGTGATGTTCGCGTTGTCCACGGCGCGCGGCGGAACGTAGGCGCCGGCGCCGATGACGCGAACGCCGCGGGTCCCGAACTGCGGGGGAATCTGGATCATCGTGGTATCTGTACGTGGGGCTTCAAGTCTGTCGACGCGGCGGCGTGAACGGGACGCGGCAGCGGGGGGATGCCCCGTAGAAAGGCACGCGCGGTGCCATCCCGTTTCAGGGCAGCAGGAGTGTCCAAAAGGGACGGACGCCCGAAATTGATTCAGCGGTGAGATTCATAGTCGACAAACATCTAATCCCGTACTGCCGCAACGAGATCAGTGCTTTCTCCCAGGTGGGGAAACGGAAATACTTCCCCTCGCGGAACGATCGATGTGACGATTTCGCGGGCACGCCGTGTCGGGTACGATGCGCTGGAAATTTTTCGCATGCGGCAAACTTTATCGCAATTTGAAAGTGGGATTTTCTCTGATTCGGCGTGATACCGTAGCAGATCGTTGGTCGGGAGGGGCCGATTTTCGGATTTCTCGGGCGGGATGTATGGCGGGAATGGAGAGGTTGGGCGGTCGCGGTGCGAACGGAAAACGGCCGCTCCCCGGGTGGGAGCGGCCGCTGATGTTTCCGGGTTTCGTTCGCGGGATGCCGCGGGTCAGCCGGTCACGCGGGGACGGCCTCGGCTTCCTCGGCGGAGACGACCTTGATGCCGGGGAGGGCGATCACCTCGTCCTCCGTCCACGTGCGAAAGCAGTCCCAGCCAAACTCGCGCGCCGCGCGGCTCTGGTCGGGAAAGCCGAACCAGTCGCGCCACCCTTCCTGGTCCGCGCGCCACTTGCAGTCCCAGTGAAACGAGACGCGCCGCTCGTCGTTCTCCGTGCGCACGGTCATGCGGCCGCGAAAGTACTCGCAGCCGCTGGCGGCGTGCATCTCGATTGATTCGATGGGGAGCTCCGGGTATTCTACCAGCAGCTTGTGCAGCGTGCGCTGCACCTTGATGGGCGGGCACCCGTGCCCGTATGCGATCCGCTGGCTGGGGCGGCCGTCGCGCAGGAACTGGAGGAGGGCCTCGCGAAACGAGGCGGCGGCGGCGGACCGGTCCAGCAGATCGGCAGTGGTCATCGGCTTGTCCCAGCGGGGGGTGAACACAGGGAAGGCGTTCAAGATAACCCTCCGTGACGTTTTCGCCAAGTCATTGCAAGAAAGTCGTTTGCGCTCAGACCCCACAGCACCCGTGACGACGCCTGTTTCTCCCGAGGGGCGCGTCGATCTCGCCCCGCCGGCCGACGTCGTCTCCATCGCCCAGCGCCTGCGCGACGCGGGCTACGAGACGTGGACCGTGGGCGGCGCCGTGCGCGACGCGCTCACGGGCGGGCACCCCAAGGACTGGGACCTCGCCACGTCCGCCCGCCCCCGCGACGTGCAGCGCCTGTTTCGCCGCACGGTGCCCGTGGGCCTCGCGCACGGCACCGTGGGCGTGCTGTGGAAGGACGGCAGCCTGTACGAGGTGACGACCTTTCGCCGCGACGTGGAGACGGACGGCCGCCACGCCCGCGTGGTCTTTGCCGACCACGTGGACGAAGACCTGCAGCGCCGCGACTTTACCATCAACGCCATCGCGTGGCACCCGCTCACGGGCGAGCTGTGCGACCCCACGGGCGGCCTGGCGGACGTCCGGGCCGGCGTGCTGCGCACCGTGGGCGAACCGGCCGAGCGCTTTCGCGAGGACCGGCTGCGCGTGCTGCGGGCCCTGCGCTTCGCCGGACGCTTCGGGCTGCGGATCGACGACGCCACGTGGCAGGCCGCCCGCGACGCCGCGCCGGAGCTCGTGCACCTTTCCGCGGAGCGCGTGCGCGAGGAGCTGCTCAAGGTGCTGCGGCAGGTGGACCCGCCGTCGGTCTCGCTGCGCCTGTACGAGGCGTGCGGCGCCCTGGCGCACCTGTACCCCGAGCTGCAGGCGTGCGTGGGTGCGCCGGACCTGGAAGGCGACGTGTGGTCGCACCTGCTGGCCACGGTGGATGCCATCCCCTTGTACCGCGCGGAGCTGCGCATTCCCGCGCTGCTGCACGATGCCGGCAAGCCGCTCACGCGGGAGGAGGTGGATGGGCGCGCGTCGTGGCCGGAGCACGCGGCCGCCGGCGCCGCCGTGGCGCACCGGCTGATGCGCCGGCTCAAGTTCTCCAACGCCGAGACGGACCGCGCCGTGCACCTGGTGGCGCAGCACGCGGACGTCCCCGCGCCGGACGCGGGCGCGCCGGAGCTGCGCCGGTGGCTGCGGCGCGTGGGCCGCGAGTACGTGCGCGACCTGTTCCGCCTGCGCATCGCCGACCTGCGCGCGCGCGGCGACGATCCGCGCCTGGCCGATACGGAGCGCTTGCTCAGGCGCGTGCGGCGTGAGCTGGGACGCGAGGCGCCGCTGGAGATCGGCGACCTGGCCATCGGCGGGGGGGAGCTGCGCCAGCTGGGCCTGCCGCCGGGCCCGCTCTACGGCGAGATCCTGCGCGACCTGCTGGAGCGCGTCACCGACGACCCGCGCCTCAACGAGCGCCAGACGCTGATGGGGATGATCGCGCAACGCATCGACGCGGGCGGGGAGGACGATTAGGAGAGGAGGGAGGTCCCGAGTCGGATTGGTCGAGCTCCAGCCGGAGCGGCTAAAGCCGCCGCTACGACAGCGGAAAGCCCCGCCCTGACGACGCTTCGCGTCGCACGGCGGGGCTTCACCATCTCCGGAGGGGCGCTCCGGTGCACGACGCTTTCCCCTCGCTGGGGCAGTCCGCGCAGGCGGACTTCGTGCCTTTCCAGCGGCGATTTCAATCGCTTGGCGGGGACTTCGCGTCGCACGGCGGGGCTTCACCTGCTCCGGAGGCCGCTCCGGTGCACAAGGCCGTACCCTCGCTGGGGCAGTCCGCGCAGGCGGACTTTGTGCCTTTCCAGCGGCGATTTCAATCGCTCCGGCGAGGACGACGTTTTTCTCCCGCGGACTACGTCTTTCTCCCGCGGGACTACGCCTTTCTCCCACAGGACCTCGTGCTGTTCGACGAACTCCGCGCGCCTCGGGGCGTGAACCGCGGTGGCCGGGGTGAGGTGGCCGCGGATCACGCGCTCAGCGCGCGCGGTCGCGAGGGATCAGCAGCGGTGGCAGTCCGTCATGTCGCTCACGCGGCAGGGCCACGCGCACGTCTCGGGCTCGTTGCTGCAGTTGCAGCTCACGTCGCCCGACCCGGGGCAGAAGTAGTCCGTGTCCTGCGGACCGGACGGACACGTGGACCAGTACTCGGTGCAGTTGTCGATGTCGGTGTACTCGCACCCGGAGTTGGCGCGCACCGTGGCGCGCTCCTTCAGGACGGGCGTGGTGCGGAACGATTCCACGCGAAGGTCGTCCATCTTCAGGCTCAGCTTCTTCATGGGAAAGTCCTTGTAATGTGTTGAAAAATCAGCACTTCACCCCGGCCAGAATGGCTCGCGCGGTGCGCGGATCCCACACCGATCCATCGATCGTGGAGATCGTTTTCGATGCATCCATGGTTGTGAGATGCGGGATCGGTCCCGATGGTTGCGTCCCGCATCGGCCGAACGCAAAACGCGCCGCCCCGGGAGCGGAGGCGGCGCGCGGAATCCAAGGATCAACCAGGCTCTACGCCGATTGCGCGTACTTGATGGCGTCCAGGGGGCGCTGGCCGGGGAGGGGAAGGATCACGCCGGGGTTCAGGATGCCCAGCGGGTCGAACGCCGCCTTCACGGCGCGGAAGCACGCGACGAGCTCGGCCCCCCAGATGGTCTCCAGCAGCGGCGCGCGCAGGCGGCCGTCGCCGTGCTCGCCGGCCATCGTCCCGCCCAGCGCCGCCACGCCGTTCGCGATCTCGTACACGATCGCCTCGGCCTCGTCTCGCCAGCCGGGCTTCGCGATGTCCACCAGCGGGTTCACGTGCAGGTGCCCGTCGCCCGCGTGGCCAAAGATCACGGCGGGCAGGCCGTGGCGCCCCAGCGTCTGCCGCAGCAGGCGCACGTAGTCCGGCAGCCGGTCCACGGGAACCACGCCGTCCTCGATGAACTGCATGGACACGCGGTCGCCCGCCAGCTTCGCGATCAGGGGGCTGGCCGCGTGGCGGACGTGCCAGAACCGCTCCTGCTCCTCCTCCGTCGCCGCCAGGGAAACGTGCGTGGCCACGCCCGCCATGGCCGTCCGCAGCGCGTCCAGCCGCCGCGCGACCTCCGCGTCCGTATCGCCCTCCATCTCCACGAACAGGATGGCCTCCAGCCCCTCGCGCAGCGGGTACCCGGGGTCCTCGTCGCCCACGCGCACCAGGTCGATGAACGTGCGGTCGATCATCTCGCACGTGGACGGGTCCAGCTCCAGGATGCGCCGGACGGCCGCGCCCGCCGCCTCCAGGTCCGTGAACTCCAGCAGCGCCAGCCCGCGGGCCGCGGGAAGGGGCGCCAGCCGCACCGTGGCGCCCACCACCAGCGCCAGCGTCCCCTCGCTGCCCACGAGCAGGTCCACCGCGTCGCCGCTCTCCGCGTACTCGCGCAGGGCGTACCCCGACGAGTTCTTGCGCACGCGCGGCCACCGCGCCGCGATGAGCGCGCGGTTCTCCGCGACCACGGCATCCACCCGGTCCAGGATGGCGCGCAGCCGCGGGTGCTCGTCGCGCACGCCGCGCGTGGTGGTCACCGACGTCCCGTCCGCCAGCACGACGTCGAGCGAGTCGATCCACCGCCGCGCGCTCCCGTAGCGCACCGTGTGCGACCCCGCGGAGTTGTTGGCGATGATGCCGCCCATGGTGGCGCGAACGGCGCTGGAGGGGTCGGGGGGAAAGTGCAGCCCCTCCTCCGCCGCGGACGCGTTCAGCTGGCCCAGCGTGGCGCCGGGAAGCACGCGCGCGCGCCGGCCGTCCGCGTCCACCCATCCCACCTCGGTGAACGACGTCCGCAGGTCCACCGCCACGCCCGGGCCGATGTTGCCGCCCGGCATCCCCGTCCCCGCCGCGCGGGGGACGAGCGCCACGCGGTGCCGCGCGGCCCAGGCCACCAGCTGCGCCACGTCGTCCGCGTCCGCGGGCACGGCCACGGCGGCCGGGAGCGCGCGGAGGATGCCGGAATGCTCCGCGAAGCCCTCGCGGCGAAGGGCGTCCACCCCCCACTCGCCGCGGAACTCCTCCGGCGGCGCGGCGGGAAGGGCGGGCGAGGGATGCGGATCAGCGCTGCTCATGCGTCTCCCGGTCCAGGGGCGGCCAAACGTAGCCGAAGTCGAAACCCGTAAGTCCGGCCTGCTCCACGCGGTCCACGAAGCCCTGCGTGACGTACACGCGATGGGGCTTTTGCGGGATGCGAAAGACGGCGGACGTGAGCCGTTCGGGGCGAAATGCGTGGCGGACGATGGACTTGGCCCGCCCGCGGCTCCCGCCGCGAAAGCGCTTGATCTCCGACGCCGGCTCGTCCAGCGCGTCCAGCACGCGGGTGACGTTGAAGACGAAGAACTCGCCCTCGGCGCAGGCCAGGGGCAGGATCTCGCCGTTCTCCACCAGCAGGTCCAGCAGCGCGTCCACCGCGCGCCGGCTCAGCACGGCCGACGTGCTGAAGACGGGAAAGTCCGGCAGGGGCAGCGCGCGGTCTTCCCGCGCGAAGTCCAGCTCCAGCGTGGCCACCGTGGGCGTGGTCCACAGCTCCGCCGCGGGTACGCCCTGCAGGACGGCCACCAGGCCCAGGTCCGGCGCCTGGGCCAGCATCAGCCAGCGGTAGCCCTCCCGCTCGGCCTGCAGGCGATACACGTTCACGCGTTCTCCCCCTGGCGTGGCGTGATGCGGCGAGCCCTTCGCCCGGCGTGTGGACGGCGCGCGCCCGTCAGCGAAGGTCCGCGGGATCCAGGTGCGGATGCGTGACGAAGAACCGGTTCCGCGCCTCGCGCAGGCTCGACTCGTTCCCGCCGCCGCGAAAGTTCTCG
>NZ_DASURI010000700.1:0-2912 GCF_036280135.1 Longimicrobium sp. | reverse complement strand
TGCGCCGCAAGCTGATGGTGGAGCTCATCGACTACGACCTGTCCGTCACGCCGCCGCGGCTCACGCTGGCGTCGGACTGGAAGTGGGAGAAGCTGGAGAAAGACCGCGCCATCGACCTGGACCGCGTCTGCGTGCTGGACCGCGCCGGCGTGGACTTCAACACGCGCCGCGTCGTTGACTCCCTCCGCGCCCTGGCGGAGAACCCGGGCGAGGCGGCGTTCGTCCTCGGTCTGCTCGAGGGACGCGTGCCGTCGGACTGGCTGGCGCCCCTGGACGCGGACGCCGCGGCGGCGGACGTGCTGACGCCGGTCGGGGCCGCGCTGGGCCGCCCCGTGCTGAACGCGGAGCAGATGGAGGCGTGGCGGGCCGCGTTCACGCAGGCCGTTTCCGTCGTCTGGGGGCCGCCGGGGACGGGCAAGACGTACCTGCTGGCGTGGACCCTCATCGGCCTGGCCGCGGCGGCGAAGCACGTGGGACGGCCGATGCGGATCCTCGTCAGCGCGGCCACGCATCGCGCCATCGTCAACGTGCTGGCGCGCATTGCCCGCGAGCTGGAGGCGGCCGGCATCGAACCGCCGCTGCGCGCCGTCAAGCTGGCGGGGCGGGGGAGCGAGGCGGACGCGGACCTGGAGGGGCTGTCCGCGGAGGTGATCGCGGACGACGACCTGCCCCGGGTGCTGGATGAGTCGCTGCAGACGGGGCAGCCGCTGGTCGTGGGCTCCACCGTGTGGTCGCTGTGGAAGCAGATGCGGCAGATGGACAAGGCCGCGCGCGACGACGGCGGCGAGGGCATCCCCGTGCGCCCGCTGTTCGACGTGGTGGTGATCGACGAGGCGTCGCAGATGAAGGTGCCGGACGCGCTCATCGCCCTGTCGTCCATCCGCCGCGGCGGCCGCGTGATCCTGGCCGGCGACGACCGCCAGCTGCCGCCGATCCTGCACGGCCGCTACCCCCGCGAGGAGACGCTGTTCGGCAGCGCGTTCACGCACTTCGCCGAGCGCTTCGGGCGGTTTGGCCTGCGCGAGAGCCGGCGGATGAACCGTGCCCTCGTGCGCTGGCCGCGCCGGCTGTTCTATCCCGGCTTCGTGTCCAGGGACGCGGCGCGGCGGCTGCTCGTCTCGGCCGACGCCGTCGATCTGTCCGATCCGCTGGACGCGCTGCTGTGGGACGTGTTCCTGCGCCCGGACGACGCCGTGGTGCTGGCGACGTACGGCGGCGTGCGGGCCACGGCGCGCAACGCGTTCGAGGCGCGGCTGGTGGCGCGCATCGCCCGGCTGGCGCGCGAGGGAATGGTCGATCCCGCCACGGGGGCGCGCTACACGCCGGAAGCCCTGCGCTCGCACGGGCTGGCCGTCATCAGCCCCCACCGCGCGCAGAACAGCGCCATCATCGGCGAGCTGCTGGCCGCCGGCTGGCCCCGCGAGGCGCTGCCCGTGGTGGACACGGTGGAGCGGATGCAGGGCAACGAGCGCGAGCTCATCCTGGTCAGCTACGCCGTGGCGGACCGCGAGTACGTGGAGCGCGAGGCGGAGTTCCTGCTGAATCCCAACCGCTTCAACGTGTCCATCACGCGCCCGCGGTCCAAGCTGATCGTGTTCGTGAGCGACGACATCCTGCGCACCGTCCCGTCCGACGAGCAGGTGATGACGGAGTCGATGGCCATCAAGGGCTATCCCGACCACTTTCGCGCCCCGCCGCGCGAGGTGGAGATCCCCGATGCCGACGGCCGCCTCGTGCGGCTCAAGGTGCGCACCTCCCCCGTGGACCATCGATGACGATGAGCGGATTCAGGAAGACACCTGCCATGCGCCCGGGCCGCGCGGCCGACGCGCGGTGGGCCGCGCTCTACTGCGGCGTCTACGTGGGCGCCGCGCTCGCGGTGCAGGTGGCGGCGAGCGACGCGGGCGCGGTGTTCGTGGTGCTGGCGTTCCTGCTCTGGGGCGTCGTGGGCGCGGCGGCGGGCGTAGCGGCCGTGTACGCCGGCGCGGTCTGGCGCGCGGAGAACGGGCGCTGGCACGTGTCGCCGGCCTTCGTCTTCCTCGCGGTGGGCACGCCCCTGGCGCTGCTCGCGGGCATGCTGCTCGGGGAGCCGCGCCCGCGCAACGGCCTGCTCGCCGCGGGTGCCTGGGTGATCGCCGTCGCGCTCGCCTCGGTGCTGGTGCGCCTGCGCCGCCGCGCTGCCTGAGCGATTCTTACGGAAATGCGAGGAGTTGATGTATTGATGTATTCCCGGCCTCGAGTGTACGTTCTAACCGCGCTCAAGCCTATTGAGGAGGGTCTATGTCCCGCCCGAAGAGAAACTCTCGAATTCCTGGCGACCTCAATGTCTCCAAGACGTTCAGATTCTGCGTGCAGAAGCCGGAGGGGGAACGCACACCCACGTGGACTCCGGGGCCGCCGCCGCCGAATGCCCGGACGGTAAAGTATCATCCATTGAGCGGCACCGTATTACGAGAGGAAGTACGTGCGGCTGTTCAACGCCTTAAACGGTTGTAATGTGGATTGAAATTGATGACCTACAGGGACCCATCGGGCCAACGAGCTATGACTGAAACCTTTTGGGAGCAATGGTTATGTCTGAATGTGTGGTATGCTCTTACCCATTCTCTCCGTTGCGACGGCTAACGAATCAGGATAGATACGAGGCTAAATGTGACCGCTGTGGCAAGTTCACGATAACCGGGCCTGCCGTATCAGCGATTTCCGTGTTCGCAGAGAGAAATCGGCTTCTGCTTGCTAGTGTCATTAGAGAAAACAGTGAACAGGGAGTCGTTCTCGCACTGACGACAGAAAACATCCCAGAGTTAATCGCATCCGCGCGCACCCCTCGGAACCCATTTGAAGTCTTTGATCGACTGCTCCTGTATATAAGCGACCACATGGGTTCGCCGATCAGTTATGTGCGGATCGAG
>NZ_DASURI010000699.1:0-3938 GCF_036280135.1 Longimicrobium sp. | reverse complement strand
GGCGCGGCGCTCGGACCGCTCCACCCGCTGCTCCGCGCGCGGCGCGGGACCGCGCGCGCCCGCCCGGGGCGCCACGCGGCGTCCCTCGCGCAGCTCGCGCCGCAGGATGGTGCGCGCCCGGTCGCGCTGGTCCGCCGTGAGCACGGACTGCGCGCGGGCCATGGCCTGGTCGATGTTGCCGCGCATCTGCCGCACGATGGGCTGCATGTCGGCGGGCACGCGCTCGCCGGCGGGGCGCTCGCGCACGCGGCGCAGCTCCGCCCGGCGCTCCTGGGGCGACATGCGCTCCAGCTGCGCGCGGCGCTCCTCGCGCCAGCGCTGGTGCCGCGTCATCAGCTCGCGGCGCAGGGGGCCGTTGCGCCGCTCCAGGTCCGCGCGGATCTCCGACAGCCGCGCCACCTGCTGCTCCGTGAGCCCCAGCTCCGCCCGGTGCCGCAGGAGCGCGTGGAACGGCCGCTCGGCCTCGCGCAGGGCGGGGTCCTCCGCGCCCGGCTGCGCGGCCAGGGGGGCGGCGGCGCCAGCGGCCAGCAGCAGCGCCAGGCAGAATCGCACCAGGTGCTTCATCATCGTCATCGTTCGTCCGCGGGGTCCATCGGGCCGCGCGTCATCCGCGGCGCTCCGATGACGTGATACCGCCGGCACCCGCCAAACGTTGGGTGGAACGGATGCCGCGCGGAAGGGCCCTGCGCCTGCGGATCGGCCGGACGACCTTCGGCGGCGGGCATTGACCCTATCCGCGCGCGAGCTCCGGCTCCTGGCGCGTCGGATCTCCTCGGCGGATTGCGAGGATCGGCCGCCGCGTTATCTTTGTCCGCTTCGCCCTGGTTCCCGTTCCGCTCGCGTTTCCCGGCATCCCCATCCCACGCGCGCACGCTCCCGGACCCGCCCGCCAGGGCCGGCTTGCCGCGCACCGTGCATCCGCGGGTCGTCCGCAAACGAGGAGACGGATGCGCGACGGGCGCGGCGAGGGCTGATCCGCCGACGCTGACGTTTCCCCCGGTCCTCGCCCGCCCCCGCGGCCGCGGACCGGCATCCGTTCATCCTCACCGGGACCGGCCGCGCGCCGGGCCGTGCCGTCGTCTCGCGCGAGACGCATCCACACCACACACCGCAGAAAAGCCACACCGTGCGTCGTATCCTTCTTTCCGCCCTCCTGGTGCTTGCCGCCGCGCCGGCCGCCGCCCAGCGCGCCGGCGACGTACCGCGCCGCCCCGCCCTTCCCGCCGCCGCCGACAGCAATGACGCCCGCTCGTACATGGAACTGGGCGAGCGGCTGCTGAACCAGCGCCCCCGCGACGCGGCGGACGCGTTCTACTGGGCGTTCCAGCTCAACCCCACGCTGTCCGACGCCCTGTACGGCCGCTACACGGCCCTGCTGATGACGGACCCGCGCCGCCTGGTGAGCTACTGGGAAGGCGAGCGCCGCACGCTGCGCCGGGCCGACGTGCAGGCCATGGACTCGCTGTACTTTCGGGCCCTCACCATGGACCCGTTCCTGTACCGCCGCTTCGAGGCCGGCCTGTTCCGCTTCTACATGGAAAGCTGGGTGCGCCAGGAGCTGGACGCGTCGGGCGGCATGCACATCCCCGAGACGGAGCTGCAGCGCTACGTGAGCAACGCCATCATGGACGGCGGCCCGTACGTGCAGGCCCGCGAGGCGTACGCGCGCGGCAGCCACGAGGACGCCCTGCGGCTGTACGCCGACGCCATCAGCAAGACGCGGCGCAAGTCGGGGCTGCGGGCGGACCGCGCGCGCCTGCTGGCCCACCTGCAGAGCTGGGCGCCGGCCCTGCAGGAGATGACGCAGTCGCTGGAGGAGCTGCGCCGCGAGGACGAGCGCGACGTGGTGTACCTGTACGAGAGCAAGGCGCTCATGGAGCACGGGATCGGCCTGCTCAACGAGCGGATGGGCAACCTGCCGGCCGCCCGCGAGGCGTACGGCCGCGCGCTCACGGAGGAGCTCACGTACTACCCGGCGCACGTGCGCATGGCCACGCTGGCCCTCACGGAGGGCGACACGGCCGCGGCCGTCGCCGAGTTCGACCTGGCGGCGCAGGCCACGTCGGAGCCGTCGGTGCTGTACGCGTACGGCGCCATGCTCACGCAGATTGGCCGGTACGACGACGCGGCCCGGCAGTTCGAGCGGGTGATCGGGGTGGCGCCGTACTATGCCGAGCCGTACTTCGGCCTGGGGATGGTGCGCGACGCCCAGGGCAACCCGTCCGGCGCCGCCGACGCGTTCCGCCAGTTCCTGTCCCGCGCCCGGCAGAACCACGGCCGCCGCCCGCACGCCGAGCAGCGCCTGCAGGCCATCGCGGCGGAGGCCGGGGGGTCGCGGTGAGCGCCCGCGCCCGCCTTTTGGCCGCGGCGGCGCTGCTGCTGGCGGCCGCGCCCGCGGCGGCCCAGCCGTCCGGCGCCACGCGGCCCCGCACGGCGTACGAGGACCTGCAGATGTTCAGCCAGGTGCTCAACCAGATCCGGGTGAACCACCCGGACTCGGTGGACACGCACGCGCTGTTCATGGCGGCCGTGCAGGGGATGGTGCAGGCGGCCGACCCGCACTCGTACGTCATCCCCGCCGCGCGCCTGTCGCCGCAAAAGGAGCAGCAGCTGCGCAGCGGCCGCCTGCATCCCGTCCCCGTCGGCTTCCGCTACGTGGGCGGGCAGCCCGTCGTGGCCAGCGTGGCCCCGGGCACGGCGGCCGCGCGGCAGGACATCCTTCCCGGCGACGTGCTGGTGGCCATCGACGGCAACCGGGTGCTGGCCGAGAGCCCCGTGGAGCTGGAGGTGTTCCTGGCCGGCACCCGCGGCTCCGAGGTGCGGCTGACGTTCGAGCGCGAGCGCACGGACGGCACGCGCGCGGAGCTGGAGCGCACCGTGAAGCGCGAGCGCGGCGAGGACGAGTCGCCCGTGCCCGTGGCGATGATGCTGGACGCCGAGACGGGCTACGTGCGCGTGGTGACGTTCGCCAGCGAGCGCGCGGCCGAGGACCTGCACGCCGCCCTGGAGCGCCTGGAGGGCCAGGGGATGAAGCGGCTGATGCTGGACCTGCGCGACAACGGCGGCGGCGTGGTGAACGAGGCCACGCGCGTGGCCAGCGAGTTCCTGCCCGCGGGCGCCACCGTGTACGTGAGCGAGGGCCGCAAGGCCGAGGTGCACGACAGCGTCGTCGTCCGCCGCTCGTTCTGGAGGACGGAGCGGCAGTACCCCATCGTGGTGATGGTGAACGAGGGGACGGCCAGCGCGTCGGAGCTGGTGGCGGGCGCGCTGCAGGACCACGACCGCGCCGTGATCGTGGGCCGCCCCACCTTCGGCAAGTCGCTGCTGATGCAGGGCTTTCCGCTCTCCGACGGGTCGATGATCATGCTGACCATCGGCCACATCAAGACGCCGTGCGGGCGGGTGATCCAGCGGCAGTACCGCGACATGCGGGGCGCGGACTACTACCGGATGGCCCGCGCGGCCCGCGACACGGTGGGCCGTCCCAGCTGCCGCACGGCGGGGGGACGCACGGTCTACGGCGGCGGCGGCATCTACCCCGACGTGGTGATGCCCGAGGCAGAGCCGGCGCCCGTGTGGCTGGCGCGCTTGGCGGAGGATGCCGTGCACACGCGATGGATCGGCGGATACCTCACGGAGAACGCCGGCGCCTTTACGACGGCGGAGGCGCTGGCGGCCACGCCGCGCCTGCCCGACGCGGCCCTGGCGCAGTTCCGCGCCTTCGCGCAGCAGCAGGGCCACGCCGTGCCCGCCGGCGCGGACGCGGACCGGGCCCTGCAGCGCCTGCTGGTCCCCGAGATCGCGGGGACCAAGTGGGGCGCGGCGGGCTATTACCGCGTGCTGGCCGCCCTGGACGAGCAGATCGGCGTGGCCGCGCGGGAGTTCGCGCGCGCGGCGGAGATTCTGGGGGCGAGGGAATAGGGAATAGGGAATAGGGA
>NZ_DASURI010000698.1:0-5087 GCF_036280135.1 Longimicrobium sp. | reverse complement strand
AGGCCCCGGGGGACGCATCCGCCGGGGCCTCGGTCGTTTTCATCCAGCGTCCGCCGCGCGGTTACCGCGGGTTGGGGAGCTGGATCATGGGGACGGCGCTCCCGCTCACCTGGGGCATCTTGCCGTCCCACCGCTTGGTCATCTCGTACTGCACCAGGTTGGGCGTAAGGCTCTGCGACAGCAGCTGGTTGGCCTCGGCCTGCGCGCGGGCCTCGGCCAGGATGGCCATGGCGCGGCCCGCGGCCTTGATGCTGTCGCCCTGCGCCTGGTACATGTTCTTCTGCAGCTCGTTCTGCGCCGTGAGCGCCTGCTGCTGCATCACGTTCTTGGCGTTGATGGCGTCCATCACCGCCTGCGGCGCGCGGATCTCATTGACCGTGAACTGCTTGACCACGAAGCCGTAGGCCGCCAGCCGCTCACTGAGCAGCGCCTGCGTGCGGTTCACCACCTCGGCCTTCTTGGGGCCCAGGATGGCCGCGATCTCCTGCCCGCCCACCACCTCCTGCAGCGCCTGCCGGATGGTCTGCCGCACGAACCCGTGCTGGATGCTCTGGATGTCCGTGCGGAACGTGCTGTACAGCGTGGGCACCCGCGTGGACTCCAGCTCGAACGAGAGCGACACGTCCAGCGACACCGGCTGGCCCTCTACGCTGTTGACGTTGATCTCGTCGTTGCCCGCGGACCCGTCCGTCTGGCCGCGGGTGAGCACCAGCGTCTGCATGTACGTGGGATACTCCTCGATCCCCGTCGTCAGCGGGTTGCGAAAGTGCAGCCCCGGGCCCAGCGGCTTGCGGTCCACCCCGCCCCCCAGCTTGTGGATGACGATGCCCACGTTGCCGGGGCCGATGTAGGTGAACGTGCTGGGGACGATCACGCCCAGCAGCACCAGGCCCATGATGATCCACGCCACCTTGCCGCCCAGCCCGCGCACCGGGTTGGGGATGGAGGGCCGCCCGCGCTTGCCGAGGGGGATCTTGACCGTGTCCATGAGGTTTTCGTGAGCTCCTGCGGTTGTCGCGAGGGATCCGGGGAGGGAACGCCCCGGCGGATGTTCCACCGGTGCCCCACGCGGACGCCTCCCTGCCGGGCGCCGGCGCGTGGATGACTACGAGGCCCTTCAAGCTAAGGTTTCCCGGCGTGAATCGTAAGCTGCTGCGCGTGGGTGACTTGGCGCGCGCGCTTCGTCTGCTTTGGGGCCGGATGCCAATCGCGCTGAAACTCCCGGATGCCCTGCGCCTGTATTTGCCTGTACGCAAGCCGCCGGTGCGGCATCCCGGCCTGGACGACACTCGACAACTTTTCGGAGATTTTCCGATGACGATGACGGATACGACCCTGGACTTCCAGACGCTGGCCGACGAGGTGTTCGGTGACAACGCGCACACGATGGAGGCGCTGCAGGCCCGCGCCGACGCCCTGCTGCCGCAGGACGCCATCCTGTGGGAGTGCGATGCGAACACGTTCGTGTTCTCGTACGTGAGCCCGTCCGCCATGGCGGTGCTGGGCTACCCGACGGAGCAATGGATCGAGGACCCGACCTTTTGGACGAGCAAGGTTGTGCACCAGCAGGACGCGGAGGATGCGGTGAACTACTGCGTGAGCGAGACGCAGTGCGACCGCGATCATGCGTTCGAGTACCGCGCCATCGCCGCGGACGGCCGCATCGTGCGCCTGCGCGACGTGGTGCGCGTGGTGCCCGCGACGGACGCGCTGCCCAAGCGCCTGCGCGGCGTGATGTACGTCGTCGGCTGATCTGGATCGGCGCGATGCAGGCCGGGCCCGCGGAGATGATTCTCCGCGGGCCCGGTTTGTTTTGCTCGATCCCTGTTGATTTCCTGAGGGAGGCGCCGCGCGGACTTCGTCCGTGCACCGGCCCCCGGCGCCGGCCGAAGGATCTCCCGTCCGATGCACGACGGCCGCGTCCGAACGCGATCCGTCCCGGTGTCTCGGACCCGGAGCGCGTAGAGAAACTCGTCCCGTCACCCGCGCCCCCGCGACACAGCGTCATCCTGAGGAGCCGCCGCGCGATCCTGACCGGCCGCGGTCCATGGCGGCGACGAAGGATCTTGCCCGCGAAGCTCTGCGGCTGCCTACGTGCACGAAAGCCGCCTCCGAGTCTCGCACACAAGATCCTTCGGTCGCGCCAAGGTCCTGGGCGCGTTCATGTTCCCCGCGGCGCTCCCTCAGGATGACGCTTCCTGGGCTCTCGATTGAATGGCGGGTCGGGCAAAGGCGCTCGGTCGTGGAGAAATACAGGCGATCTGCTCTACGTCTGCGATCCGCCGCGGCCGCGGGAGCCGTCCTTGCCGCGCTTGACGATGCGCGCGGGGACGATGGCCTCCTTGCCGAACTTGCCCCGCAGCCGGTCGGACGCCTCGGCGATCTTGCGGTCGCGGGCTGTCTCCGGGCCGTCGGGCTGCTCCTCGAACAGCATCAGCTCGGCGGACTCGTCGTCCTCGCCCATCAGCTTGGACACGCCCACGTGCAGCAGCCGCACGCCGCCGCCGCGCTTGCGCAGCAGGCCGTGCAGCAGCTCGCGCGCGACGGTAAAGATGGCGCGGTCGCTCTCAATGGGATCGGGAACGGTGCGGCTGGCGGACTTGTCGGTGAAGTCGGCGTAGCGCACGCGCACGGTGACGGTGCGGCCGCGCAGGTCCTCCGCGCGCAGGGAGGCGCCGGTGTCCACGGCCAGCATCATCAGCCGCGTCTCCAGCTCTTCGGGGTCCGTGATGTCCGTTGCGAACGTGCGCTCGTGGCTCACGGACTTCTGCGGGCCGCGGGGCGACACGCGGCCGTGGTCCTCGCCGCGGGCCAGGCGGTACAGCCACTCCGCGCGGCCGTCGCCCACCCAGGAGACGAGCGTGGGCAGGTCGATGGGGTGCAGGTCGCGCACGGTGGTGGCGCCGCGCCGGCGCAGGGCCTCGGCCAGGGCGGGGCCCACGCCGGGGATGTCGGCCAGGTCGAAGCGGGCCATAAAGTCCGCCTCGCCGCCCGGCGGGACCACGTGCACGCCGAACGGCTTGTTGACGGATGCCGCCATCTTGGCGAGAGTTCGTCCCGTGGCGCCGCCGATGGAGATGCTGATGCCCGTGCGGTCCATCACGGCCTGCTGGATGCGGCGGGCCGTATCGGCCAGCGACTCGCCGCGGTACAGCATCTCCGTTCCGGTCATGTCCAAGTAGAACTCGTCCACGCTGGCGGCCTCGACGATGGGCGAGAACTCGTCCAGCACCGCGCGCACCTCGTGGTGCTTGCGGTTCACCATCTCGCCGGGGACGGGGGCAAAGACGGCCCGGGGGCACAGGCGCACGGCCGTGGCCATGGGCATGCCCGCGTGGACGCCGTACTTGCGCGCCGCGTACGACGCGGAGGTGACCACGCCGCGGGAGCTGGCCTTTCCCCCCACGATCACCAGGTCCGACCTGCCCGCGCCCTCGGGGTCCGCCAGCATGGCGCACCGCACGAAGTACGAGTCGCAGTCGGCCAGGAGGATGCGCGGGATGGACACGGAACTGCCAGTGCGAAAGTGCGAGAGTGCGAGAGTGCGAGAGTAACGGCATCGACCCGCCGGCTCTGCGCTAAATAAGGATAATCCAAAGAGTTGCCGAAGGGTACGGAGACGCTGTGCACTTGCATGGCTCGTCGGCTGGAACTGCCGTTCAACCTCCCCCAGGGGTTATTGGGGGAGGTACGAGCCTCGGCGAACGCGGGGCGTCCGCGCGGACTCCGCCCTCCCGGCATGATCCTGAATTCGCCCGCCGTTGCTGGCTATTCCCTATTCCCTGTTCCCTATTCCCTGCAGTTCCCTCCCCGCAGGCAACCCTCCCGCGCGCACCGGCATCACACACGCCGGACCTCGTGAACGGACCATGGACGATTCCATCCTGATACAGAAAGCCAGGCAGGGCGACGGCGGGGCGGTGCGCGAGCTGTATCAGCGCCACGCCGGGCGCGTGTACGCCGTCGTCAAGCGCCTGGCGGGCCACGACGAAGCCCTCGCCGAGGACTGGGCCCAGGAAGCCTGGGTACGCGCCATTCGCGCGCTGCCCACCTTTCGCGGCGAGTCGCGCTTTACCACGTGGCTGCACCGCATTGCCGTCAACAGCGCCCTGCACGGCCGCCGCTCGCGGCAGCGCAAGGCGGGACGCGAGGCGCCCATGGTGGACGAGATCGCCGTTCGCCCGGCGGCGGAGACGTCCGTGCTCAAGCTCAAGCTGGAGCGCGCCATGGAGCGCCTGCCCGCGGGCATGCGCAAGGTGCTGGTCCTGCACGACGTGGAGGGCTACACCCACGAGGAGATCGGCGCCATGCTGGGCGTGAACCCGGGCACGTGCAAGAGCCAGCTGTTCAAGGCCCGCGCGCGCATGCGAAAGCTGCTCACCCCGCAGCCCCTGCCCGACGACGAGCCCGCAGAAGAGGAGATGGCCGCATGCAGCATCTAGATCTGGAGACGCTCGCCCGGCTGGTGGACGAGGCTCCCGAGCCCCACGAGGCCGAGCACCTGCGCGGCTGCCTGGTGTGCCGCCGCGAGCTGGCGGAGCTGCGCGAGCAGACGGAGGCCCTGGCGGACCTGGGCGAGATGGACCCGCCCGCCGGCGGCTGGGCCGCGCTGGAAGCCCGGCTGGTGGAAGAGGAGCTCATCCGCACGCCCGCCGCGGTGCCGTCGGGCCCGCGCTTTCTGGGCCTGTACCGCCCGCCCATGCGCGCCGCCGCCGCCCTCGCGCTGTTCCTGCTGGGCGGCGCGAGCGGCGCCCTGCTGCTGCGGGGCATGGGCGCGCAGGACACGCGCGTGGCGGTGGACGATGCGCCCGCGGCGTCGGGCGATGCGCGGCCGGTCTCGCGCCCGTCCACGCTGCTGGACCCCGAGCTGGTGATCGTCACCGAGCCGGCGGCGCGGACGGTCTCGGCGCCGGTTGAAGCGACGGGGAACGGCAGCGGGGCGCGGCTGGCGGTGAACGGCGGCGCGGCGGCGGAGACCCGTCGGCCGGCGGGGGCCGTTCCGCCGCGCACTTGCACGAGGTGGTCGACGGCGTTCCAGGTATAGGTGCGCTCGCCGTCGTCGATCATGCGACCGCGAGCGTCATACT
>NZ_DASURI010000697.1:0-7441 GCF_036280135.1 Longimicrobium sp. | reverse complement strand
ACGAGATGCCGCTCAGCAGCTTGTCCGGCTGGAACGCGCGCGTGGCGTCGGGCGACACGCCGGGCCAGTAGGCGCCGTACGCTGCGCACAGCTTGGCGTCCTCGATGAACGGCGCGCCCAGGGCGTGGCCCGTGAGGAACTTTTGCAGCGGGTCCGCGCCGTCCGTGAAGTAGATGCCCTGGCTGGTGTCCCAGCCGGGATCGAACAGCCCCGGCGAGGCGTCCGGCAGCCCCGTCGACACCTCCGGCAGAGGGCCGTTGGGCTGCTGCACGGGCCCGTTGGCGTTCGTGGGCTGCGTAATGAGCGCCGTGACCGTCGTGTCGTTGATGCTGAAGTTGATGGGCAGCTCGATGTTGGCCGCGATGCGCGTCTGCGACAGCGCCAGCGGCGGGATGGCCCACAGGGCGTCGCGGATGGGCACGGGCACCTCGGTCTTCCACCACGTCATCAGGTCGCGCTGGCTCACCCTGGGGTAGAAGTCCGGCGGCGCGACCACGCAGTACGCGGGCTGGCTCACCGCGACGTGCGGCGCCAGCGCCTCGCAGCGCGCCTCCACCCAGCCGTCGCCCGTGAAGTCGATGTAGTGCTGCGCCTGGTAGCCGCCGGCGTCGATCTGCGCGACCATGTCGGGCAGCACGTTCAGGTTCTCGTCCCGCCCGTTCACCACGCGGTGCCGCACGTTCAGGTACTCCGGCGCGGGGCGCTGCGTGTCCTGCGACGCGTCGAAGATGTACGTGGGCGATTCCGACGGCGGGCCGGGGATGATCTGCATGGACGAGAACGCCCAGTTGCCCCGGTCGCTCGTGATGGCGGGATCCACGGGAAAGGTCAGCGGCGCGCCCTGGTACTCCGCGCGCACGGCCAGGGGCGCCGGCACGGGCTCCACGAAGCCCGAGCCAAAGTCGGGGCGCGTGGACATGGACGCAATGCGCTCGTTGCGGATCTCGAACGGAAACTGGTCCAGGTGCTCGCCCCGCCAGTTGTTCTGGTAGCCGTTCTGGTCCAGGTACCGGTGAAACGACGCCAGCTCGTCGTTCTGCACCTCGCGGTGCAGCTCCAGGGCGAGATCCATCCCCGCGATGCACTCCGGGCCGTTGAACAGTTTGTGGACGGGCACCCAGAACTGGAGCGCCCCGTCGCCGTCCAGCGCGTCCTGCGGGCCGAACGAGTCCGGGTCGCCGGCGCGCCGCACGGCCAGGTACGCCGCGAAGCGTTGCGGCACGACGGGAAACTCGAACGGCTGCTCCGGATCGAGCATCGCGAAGCGGCGGGCCCGCGCGTCGTAGACCGGGGGGATGGTCCCCAGCCGCGCGATGCCCGTGCGCGAGAAGCAGAGCTCCGCGTGCTTGCCGTGGACGGAGTCCGGCGTATTGCGGTACTGCAGCGCGTAGACGACGATGCCCAGCGTCGCGTTCAGGCCCGCGCGCTGCTCAAGCTGGTCGAGCGTGGGCGGCTCCGCGCCGTAGACGAAGTTCTCCAGCGCGTCGATCTCGGCCAAGGTGGGAAAGCCGCCCAGGGCGCGTCCCCCGCGGCCGGCGACCACGGTGGGCGACGCGAACGCGTGGTACAGCAGGCTGCGGTCCGGCTGCCCCGGCTCCACCGCGCGCGTCCCCGCCACGTCGAAGTCGCCGAACCCGGGATGACTCCGGTCGATGCGCGGGAGCGGGCGAAGCAGCTGCGTGCGCAAGTCCGCGGCGCCGATGTCCAGCCCGCCGCCCGTGACGTCCAGCAGCATCTGCCGCCAGCCCAGCGGCGCGAGGCGTCTGCAGGCGGCCTCGACGGCGTCCAGGAGCGGCGCGTCGCTGCCGGGAAGGAAGATGGACCACGCGTCGCCCAGGGCGATGGCAGCCGTGGCGAGCATGGACTGCTTGATGAAGATCCTGCGGCTTGTTCCGGGCATATGGATTGGGCGGATGGAAGAGGAGGCGGGCATTCCGGAGCGGAAATAAATGTATCGGCGCGTTTCGAACGTCAATGCTCATCGTCCTCGAGAGCCTGACGGTGATGCGCGGACGCAAAAAAGGCTGGCGACCGTTCTCGGTCGCCAGCCCCTTCTCGGAATCGGAGCCGTTGCCGGCTATTCCCTATTCCCTGTCACCTATTCCCTGTCACCTATTCCCTCGCCCCTGCCGTTCAGCTGTCCAGCCACGCCCGGTCCGACGCCGAGATCCGCGACCGGGGCCGCTCCGCGCGCTGCACCAGCTTCACCACCAGCCAGCCCACCAGGACGATCGGCAGGATCTTGAACGCCAGGGTCAGCACCAGGCCCAGCAGCCCGAACGCCACCCCGAAGACGGCGGTGACCAGGGCCAGCAGCACCACGAGCGCCACGCACGCGACGATGCCGACCACGATGATTCCGATCAGGGCGCTGAGCATGGGTCCTAACTCCTTTATCTGCGAAGACGTTGCGCTTGGTTCTCGTACGCCGGACCGGCCGATCGGGTCCGCGTGCTCTCTCTACGAGGGCGCGGACCCGCGGGTTTCAGCCGCGGGCGCCCGTGCCCAGGTCGTCCATCCCGCCGTGCGCCATGGCCTTGCGGTAGGCGTACTCGCGCCAGGCCGTCACGGCCACGATCATCACCGCGCCGGCGCCCACGCTGGCCGCCAGCCACAGCAGCGTCCAGGAGATGGTGCCCACCACCGCCGCCAGGGGGCCCGTGAAGGGCGTGACGCCCAGCAGGTGCGCGATGAACAGCGGGGCCAGCAGCACGCCCACGCCCATCAGCAGGTAGGCCAGGGCGCCCCGGGGCTCGCTGCCCCGCAGCCGCCGGCGCTCGGCCGCGCGCTCGCCCAGGGCGTGCGCCACCGCCACCACCCCCGCCGCCGCCAGGACGATGACCACCGTCCAGAACAGGGGGATGAACACCAGCAGGAACGGGATGCCCACCAGCGTGGCCACCAGCCCCAGCATGCCCACCAGGAAGGCCGGCAGGGCGAGCACGTTGGCCGCCAGCCCCACCGTGGCCGCGTTCAGGGGCGCCTGGCGCACCACCACGCTGGCCTGGTCCAGGTACGGCCGGCCGTACGCCGTGAGCGCGGCGCCCAGGGCGCACAGCACCAGGCCCAGCACCGCCGTGCCCGCCAGCCCGGCCCACCCCGCGCCCAGGCCGCCAAAGAGGCCGTGGCGCAGCTGGATGGCCTGCGTTCCCGTCTTGCGCGTGGGTCCGCCCTGCTGGACCTTGCCCATGACCGTGGCGCCGTGGTTGATGAGCTGGCCGCCCGTGACCACGGCGTCGCCGTACACCACCGAGCCGGCCTCCAGCACCAGGTTGCCGTCGCCCACGACGGCGTCGCCGTGCACCTCGCCCACCACGCGCAGCGAGCCGCTGGCCACCACCACGTCGCCCTCGATCACCTCGCGGGCGCCCACCTCGCGCTCGCCGCGAAACCACACCCGGTCGCCGTGGTGCACCGTGTGCTCGGCGCTCAGGCCGGTGTGCACGTGGCCCTTTCCGGGCGCCTGGGCCGCCGCGCCCGCGGCCGAGGCCGCCGTGAGGCCCAGGGCCATCAGCGCGCGGGCAAGAAGAACGTTACGCATGGGTCATCCCGGTCATCGGGGCGCGCAGCAGGCGCGCCATCGCCCAGGCGGAGACGGGGACCGCCGCCACCAGCAGCAGGAGCAGCACCGGCACGCCGGCGGCCGTGGGGCCGGGAATGCCGCCCAGCACGTCCGAGCCCCACTGGAAGAGCCCGGTGCGGATGAGCACCTCGGTGCCCTCGCTGAACAGGTTGAAGCTCACCTCGCCCGCCCAGTTGCGCACCACGCCCCACAGGGCGCCCATCCCCGACACCGGGCTTCCGCCCATCCACGTGCCGATCCCGGCCAGCACCGGCAGGGGCACCAGCAGCAGGGCCAGCAGCGTCATCCACCCGCGGCTCAGGGCCGGCATCCAGCGGCGGCGCGTTACCGCGGCGGGCGCCGCGGCCGCCACGGTGGCGGGGGCGATCTGCACCCGCGCCATCACCGCGTCGGCAAAATTCGTCGAAGGGGTGAGCGCGGGAAGCCGCTCCAGGGCGGCGATCACGGACCGGGCTTCGTCCAGCTCGGCCGTGCAGTGCGCACAGGCCCGCAGGTGCAGCTCCGCCAGGCTCCGTTCCACGTGGGAAAGGCTGCCCTCGGCGAGCTGCTCCAGCGTCCAGTACGGCAGGTGTCCGGTTGCGTCCGTCACGATGGCCTCAGCAGGGTCGGGTCGGTTCCATGGATTGCCCCTACGCGCGCCTGGCGGTGGAGGTTTCACGTCTGAATATCGGGATCAGGCCACCCGCAGGTGCGCCAGCTGCTCGCGCAGCTCGTTGCGCCCGCGGTGGATGTACGTCTTTACGGTGCCCAGGGGCAGCGACAGGATCTCGGCGATCTCCTGGTACTCGCGGCCTTCCACGTGCCGAAGCAGGATGGCCGCCTTGTACTCGGGGCGCAGCTTGCTGATGGCGCCCTCGATCTCCTCGCCCAGCTCCTTGGCCTCCAGCAGCTCCTCGGGGTTCTCGTCCGGGGAGGCGATGGTAATGCTCGTCGCCTCGATCTGCTCGGCCGTCACGGCGTTGCGGGACCCGTCGATCGACACCGTGTCCAGCTCCTTACGCCGGATGTGGTCGATGGTCAGGTTCGTGGCGATCTTGAAGATCCAGCTGCTGAACTTGAACCGCGGATCGTAGCGGTCGATGTTGTTGAACACGCGGACGAACGTTTCCTGCGCCAGGTCCTCCGCCTGCTCCCGGTCACGGATCATCCGGTAGATGATGGAGAACACCGGCCGCTGGTAACGGCTCAGCAGCTCGCGATACGCCTTCTCGCTGCCCGTCTGGGCGCGAGTGACGAGTTCGTGGTCGGAGACCGGAGTTGTGTTCACCGCTGTAGTTCGGGGGTCCGATGAATCAGACTCGCCCGGCGCCCTACGGGCCGGGGGCGCGGGGAGTTTCAAGGCGGTATGCAAGCCTTGCTCGGGGCGGCGCGGGGGCGCTACCTTGGCGCCCCGTATTCTAAGCAACGGAACGGTTTTACGGTATGCCAGAGACCCAGGCGCCCCCGTCGGCGCTCCCCGCCCCGGCGGAAAAAGCCGCGCACGTGCGGCGCATGTTCAGCTCCATCGCCCCGCGGTACGACCTGCTCAACCACGTCCTGTCGCTCAACATCGACCGGCTGTGGCGCAAGCGGGCCGTCAACCGGCTGGGCTGGGAGCGTGCCCCCAGGGGCACCTACCTGGACAACTGCGCCGGCACCCTCGACCTGTCCGTGGAGCTGGCGAAGCGCGCCGGCTTCGAGGGGCGTGTCGTGGGCAGCGACTTCACCTACGCCATGCTGGAGAACGGCGTGCGCGCCGGCAAGACGGCGGGCGCGCCCATCGAGCCCGCCTGCGCCGACGCCCTCGCGCTCCCCTACCCGGACGGGGCGTTCGACGGCGCCACGGTGGGCTTCGGCGTGCGCAACCTGGCCGACCTGGACGCGGGGCTGCGCGAGATGGCGCGCGTGCTCAAGCCCGGCGCGCGGCTCGTGATCCTGGAGTTCACCACGCCGGGGTGGCAGCCGTTCCGCGGGCTGTACTTCTTCTACTTTCTCAAGGTGCTGCCGCTGGTGGGCCGCATGGTGAGCAAGCACTCGTCCGCGTACACGTACCTGCCCGAGTCGGTGATGCAGTTTCCCGAGCCGCCGGAGCTGGCGCGCAAGATGGAGGCGGCCGGCTTCACGGGCGTAACGTGGGAGACGCTGTCCGGCGGCATCGCGGCCCTGCACCACGGGACGCGGTCATGAGCACCATCGCGCGGGTGGTGCTGGCGTCGCTGCTGCTGGGGTTCTTTGGATGCTGCGTGGCGAGCGCGGCGCTGCAGCTCCTTGCCTGGCGCCACGTGCGGGCCGACAAGGGCCCCACGGTGCGCGGCGTGTGGAAGCCCGACGACTACTTCGACCCCATCGGCCTGCGGCAGATGCGCCTCGCGCGCGGGCTGCTGATCGTGGGCGGGGTGCTGTTCGTGTCGTACGTCCTCATGGGCCGCGTCTTTTCCACGCTGGCCGGCTAGTCGCGACGGCACGGACCGACGGGCGCCGCGGAACGGGAAATCGCCGATCCGCCGCGCCCGTCCGGTGTATCGAACGCGGACGCATCGGACGCAGCCGGTGGATGCTGATCAGGGGCGGATGGGTTGCCGGACGGCGGGCCTCCAGCCCCGGCGACTGAAGTCGCGGCACCGAACACGTGATGTCGGCCTTCGCCGACGGGTCCGGCACGGGCGAGGGCCGTGTGGACATGCGGAGGTCGCGCGGGCGAAGTGCGACGTCGCGCGTGAAGGCGACGGCCGGAGCAGGTGAAGCCCCGCCGGGCGACGCGAAGCGTCGTCAGGGCGGGGCTTTCCGCTTTCGTAGCGGCGGCTTTAGCCGCTCCGGCTGGGAGCCGGGCGACTCGCGCGGATTTTCTCTCGTCGTGGAGTGGTCCGTCCTGGTCCGTCCTGGTACGTCGGAGGTTGTCCGGCGGAGGTGGTCCGGCGCGGCTCAGGCTGGCTCGTCGCGGGGGAGGGCGCCGGTGGCGAACCAGGTGAAGGCCTCGCGGGCCACGGCGGCGGGGACGATGTGGGGGCCATCAAACTCGCGGTACAGGACGCCGTAGCCGGCCGTCTCCAGCCGCGGCACCACCCGCCGGCTGCAGGCGTTGATCGGCAGCACGGCATCCTCCGTCCCGTGCGACACGTACACGCGCGGCGCACCCCGCTGCACCGGCGGCGCCATGAAGCCGGGCGAGAACGCCAGCACGTGCGTGAACAGGTCCCCGTTCGCCACGCCCAGCGACAGCGCGTACGACGCCCCGTCCGAGAACCCGCCGATGGCCATCCGCCCCGCATCCACCGCGCACCGCGCGAAGACGGCTTCCAGCGCCTCGTTCAGGAACTCCACGTCCGGCCCGTACGCGCCCAGGATGATGTCCCACGTGCGGCCGCGGCTGTCCGGCGCCAGCACCACGATCCCCATCTCCTCCGCCAGCCCCCGCGCAATGCCCAGGGCGCTCTGGCCGTTGCCGGCGGCGCCGTGCAGCATCAGCGCGAAGGGTGCGGGGCGGTCCGCGGAGAGGCCGGGCGGCACGTAGAGCAGGGCATCGCGCCGCGCGTCCAGCCCCAGCCGGTGCACGCCGGGCTCCGCGGCCGCCGTCGGCACGCGGGGACGGGCCGTGATCCGTCCATCGTCCGGGTGCGGTGGGGCTCGCCTGCTCGGGGCCACGCGGCCTCCTGGGTGCGGGGGAGACGTCATTCGGCCGCGCGCGGCGGCGGATAGGGGATGGTGAGAATGACGTGCCCACGCCGCGCCGCGTCACGCGAGAAACGTCACAGGGGAGGCGGCGTCCGCGCCCGGTGCGACATCTGTTCAGGGATGGATGAAGGATCGGGGATGTGGATCACGCACATCGGCGGAGTGTGTCTCGCCCGCGGAGGGCCCCCTCCCCCCGACCCCCTGCCC
>NZ_DASURI010000696.1:0-4968 GCF_036280135.1 Longimicrobium sp. | reverse complement strand
GTACTCTGCTGCCTCTGCTCCCTCTGCGTGAAAAATTGTTTCTAGAGGCGGACGCGGACGAGGAGCGCGCGATGGTCGCTGACCTCGTCCGGCAGCACGCGGGCCTCGGTGCAGCGCGCGTCACCCGTGAGGTACAGGTAGTCGATGCGGCGGTTCGGCGCGTTGGCGGGGAACGTGAGCGCGTCGCCCGTTCCGCACCGCGCCCACGCATCGCGGAAGCCCGCCGCGCGGAGCGATTCGTGGATGGGGCTCTCCGGCCGCGAATTGAAGTCGCCACCCACCAGCAGCGGCAGACCGGAGCGCCGCGCCGCGTCCGCCTCGCGCAGCACGCCCGCGATCTCCTGCAGCCGCCACACGTCGTCGCCGGATGCGTCCAGGTGCGTGTTGAGGACGGCGATGGGGCCGCCGGGCGCGTCGATGACGGCGCTCAGCACGCCGCGCTGCTCGCGCCCCTCCGCCGACTGCCCCGGCGGCGCCGTGACGGCAAGCGGGAGGAGCGTGTCGCGCCGGATGGGCCAGCGCGAGAGCAGGGCGATGCCGTAGTCCCCGCCCTGAAAGCCGATCGTCCGCCCGAACGCCACGTCGTAGCCCGTCAGCCGCGCCAGCACGGCGGGCTGGTCCGCGGGGCCGGAGCGCTGCGTGTTGCGATCCACCTCCTGCAGCAGCACCAGGTCCGCGCCCACGCGGCGCACCAGCTCCGCCACGCGCGGCAGGTTCTCCACGCCGGCCATGTCCTTGCCCGCGCGGATGTTGTAGACCAGCACCGTCACCTCGCGCTCGCCGCCGGCGGGCTGATTCGCCGCGCATCCGGTGGTCATCAGGAGGAGCGCGAGCAGCGCGAGGACGATGCGTCGGGCGAGCACGGAACGAGGCACGGGCTTGTTCATCGGGTGCGGATGCGTGGAATCAGCGAACGCCGACAAGCTCGCCCCCGCGCCGGGACGACGCCAGTGGCCGGAATCCGCCACATCACGGGAGAAATCCGGCCGCGCAGGCAGGGGACGCCAGATGATTCCGCGGCACCTTGTGTAAACCCAGTTGCCGACACATTCTGATTCACACGCTCCATCGAGAGCCGATCCACATCCCTCATCCGGAGGATTCTCATGCGCCTGCGTACTCCCCTCGTGGTCGCGGCCCTGGCTGCCGCGCTCGCCGTCCGCGCGGACGTGCCCACGGAGGCCGCGCCCGCCCAGACGTGGCCCACCGTCAGCCTGTCGTGCAGCACGGACAGCCAGGCCTGCGAGGCAACCGCGTCCGGCGGCAGCGGCGAGGGCTACAGCTTCGAATGGGCCTGGCCCGTCCAGGAGCAGTCGGACGCGGACGGCGTCAGCACCGGCAACATCGTCTGCTATCCGGCGTGGGGCTGGTTCACCATCTCCGTCACGGTCACGGACAGCAACCACAACAGCGGCTCCGCCTCTACCCAGGTCTTCTGCGCCCCCTGATCCATCCCGCGCCGCGGCTGACCGCAAACGGGCTCCCTCGCCATCTGGCGAGGGAGCCCGTTGTCCTTTCCCCGCAAAGCGTCATCCTGAGGGAGCCGCCGCGCAGGTCCATGCTGTGCACGATCTGTGGCGGCGACCGAAAGATCTTGCCCGCGAAGCTCTGCCGTTGCCCTTGTGCACGGAAGCCGGCTCCGGGTTCCGCACACAAGATCCTTCGGTCGCGCCAAAGTCCCGTGCGCGGTCATGCCATGCGCGGCGCTCCCTCAGGATGACGCTCCTGGGCTCTTGGGGGGAGGTGGGCGAACTCCGCGAGCCCGGAGGGGGGCGTTCACGCCGGCGGGTCGAGCGCCAGGGTGAAGTGGTATCCGTGGATGTGCATCCGCTCGCGGAAGTAGAAGCGGTGCGCGTCGATGCGCTGCACGCCGGAATCCAGCGTCAGCGTGGCGCAGCCCTTTGACCGCGCCTGGTCCTGCAGCCAGCGCAGCAGCGCCCGCCCGTGCCCCGACGAGCGGTGCCGCGGATCGGTGACCAGGTCGTCCACGTACAGCGTCAGGCCGGAAAAGAGCAGGTCCAGGTACCGGTAGCCGGCCACGGCGCGCACCTCCCCGCCCTCCTCCACGAACGCCATCCAGAAGCCGTTCTGCTCCCGCATCCGCGTGACGCGCGGCAGGAACTCGTCGCGGTCCAGGTGCGGGCGCAGCTCCGCCATCACGGGAAAGCAGCGCAGGACGTCGTCGTCGGATTGGGCGAGACGGATGGTGACGGTGGATTCCATGGATCGGTTCCGTGCGGGTGGAAGGTGAGCGGATGCAATCAACCGCACCCGGACGATGCGCGAAAGGGGCGATGCGCATCCCGTTGATCCACCACGGGATGCGCCGATCCCCATCCGCCCTGTCCGCCGGGCGCCCGTTGCACGACGCGGCGGGGGCTGATACCATTGGCGCACAACCAGCGCGAACAGGGCCCACGGAAGTCCGGTGAAAGACCGGCGCGGCCCCGCCACTGTAAGAGGCCCGGCGCATCCCCATGCGCCGGACCGGCCCGCTCTGCACACGCCACTGGACGCTCGCGTCCGGGAAGGCGAGCGCGGCTGCCTCGAGCCAGGAGACGATCCCCGTTCGCCCCGCTATTCACCCCCTCGCGGGAGGGGAGCGGGCACGCGCCTTCTGGCCCATTCGTACCGTCCGCCCCCCCGGGGCCGGCCGGCGCGCGCGCCCGGATGCGCGCCGCTCCCCGTTCTCCCGGCACCCGGGAAGGACGGGCTTTTTGTTTCCCTGGATCAGGATCACCTGCGCGGGCGTGCTGCTGCTCGCCGCGCCGGGGTGCGGCCGTGACGCGCCCCCATCCTCCGCCCACGCGTCGACCCCGCCCGCCGTGGCGGCGCCGGCGCGCGTGCTCTCCATCGACCCCGCCGCCACGGAGGTCGTGCTGGCCTTGGGCGCCGGCGACCGGCTGGTGGGGCGCACGGACTTCGACACGGACCCGCGGCTGGCGCACCTGCCGTCGCTGGGCCGCACGCTCGATCCCACGCCGGAGGCCGTCGCGGGGCTGCGGCCGGACCTGCTGATCGCGTCCGGCTCGCCGGAGCACGGCTCCACGGCCGCGGACGCCGCCGCGCGCATCGGCGTGCGCGTGCACAAGATGCCCATCGAGCGCGTGGCCGACGTGCTGGCCAGCGTCCGCGCCGTGGGCCGCCTGCTGGGGCTGCCGGCACGCGGCGACTCCCTGGCGGACGACCTCGCCGCGCGGCTGGACGGAATCCGCCAGCGCACGGCCGGCCGTCCCCGCCCCAGCGTGCTCTACGTCGTCTGGCCCGATCCCCTGTGGACGGTGGGCCCCGGCAGCTTCGTGGACGAGATCGTCTCCATGGCCGGTGGCTGCAACGTCTTTGGCGACGCGCTCGCCCCGTGGCCGCAGGTGAGCCTGGAAGAGGCGCTGCGCCGCGACCCGGACGTGGTCGTCGTGGCGCGCGGGCGCGAGTCGGCCGAGGCGTTCACGCTAAAGCTGCGGGCGTCCGCGGGCTGGAACCAGCTGACGGCC
Source organism: Longimicrobium sp. (assembly GCF_036280135.1). Lineage (GTDB taxonomy): Bacteria > Gemmatimonadota > Gemmatimonadetes > Longimicrobiales > Longimicrobiaceae > Longimicrobium. The sequence goes on along the minus strand of NZ_DASURI010000696.1, from coordinate 1,477 downwards.
GTGCGCCAGGGCCGGCTGTACTTCGTGGACTCCGACCTCTTTCACCGCCCCGGGCCGCGGATGGCCGTCGCGGCGGACACGCTCGCAAAGCTCCTTCACCCGGCGGACACGCGCGCGGCCGCCCCCTCCACCACGGGCACCCCCTGCCCCACGCGGGAGGCGTCCCGGTGAGCGTTCGATCCCTTGCGGCCACGTTCGTCTCCGCGTCCCTGCTCTCCGCTCCCGCTACCGCGCAGACGCGGGCCGATACGACGCGGACGGACACGCTGGAGGCGGTCGTCGTCTCCGCCACCCGCGCGCCGGCCCTGCGCCTGACGGAGCCGCGGCGGATCGACGTCGTCACCGCCGCGGACCTGCGGCGGACGGCGGCGGACGACGCGCCGGGCGCGCTGAAGCGGACGGCGGGCGTGGACGTGATCGAGTATCCAGGCGCCCTGGCCGGCGTGGGCATCCGCGGCTTTCGCCCGGAGTTCAGCGGTATCAGCCCGCGCACGCTCACGCTGGTGGACGGGCGCCCGGCCGGGTCCGCCAACCTGGCGACGTTCAACGCGCTGGGGCTGGAGCGGATGGAGGTGCTGCGCGGCCCCGCATCCGCCCTGTACGGCGCGTCGGCCATGGCCGGCGTGGTGAACCTGGTGCCCCGCCGCAGCCAGGGCGCCCTGCGCGGGGGCGCGCGTGGCGCATACGGATCGTTCGAGACGTCGGACGTGGGCGCGTGGGCCGGCGGCGACCTCGTCCCGCGCGTCGAGTTCGACGCGGACGCGGCCTTCTTTCGCCGCGGCGCGGACTACCGCATCGGCCGCGGCGGGTTCCTGGGCGACGCGGTGGACGGCGAGCGCGCCACGCGGCTGTTCGCGGACGGCACGCGCGAGACGGTGGACGAGCCCGGCGCGGGGATCGTCCGGCGCCACACGCGGCAGGAGACGCGCTCCGGGGCCCTGCGCCTGGCGTACCGGATCGACCAAGGGATGCGGATCGAGGCGCGCGGCGACGGCTTCTGGGCGGACGGCGTGGAGACGCCCGGCGACCTGTTCTTCGACACGGCGCAGGACGGCCGCAAGGACCTGCGGCGCACGGGCGGCGAGCTGGCCGTCCGCGGCACGCGGGGCCGTTTCGCGCCCCTCATCCGGGTCTATTCCACCGGCGAGCGCAGCGGCACGTGGGACGTGTTCGCGGCGGACCCGTTCGTGAACTTCGTCAGCCGCTCGTCGTCGCGCGGCGGGCAGGCGCAGACGGCTGTCGCGTTCGGAGCGCATTCGCTCGTGGCGGGCGTGGACGCGGGGACGGTGCGGGCGGAGTCGCGCCGGTACCGTTCCGCGGACGAGGAGATCGGCACCTACTCGCCGGACAGCGAGGTGGGCACGGCGGCGGCGTTCGCGGAGGGGCGCGTCGCCGCGCTGGGCGGACGGCTGCACGCCACGCTCGGCGGGCGGCTGGACCGCACGACGCTGCGGCTGCTGGAGACGCCGCTGCGGAC
>NZ_DASURI010000695.1:0-4361 GCF_036280135.1 Longimicrobium sp. | reverse complement strand
CGCGCTCGGCGCCATCGACGACGCCGAGCTGGCCGCCCTCGTGGCGCAGTCCTACTGCATGCTCGCGCCGAAGAAGCTGGCCGCGCAGGTCGGCGGGTAACTCATCCCCGACCTGTCGCGCCATCACGGCGCTCCTTGATCACGGCTCCCTTTCCCGCAGGCCTGCCATGCCCGGCAGCATCTTCATCTCCTATCGCCGCGACGACTCCGCGTATGCTGCCGCGATGGTCCACCTTCACCTGTCGCAGCGGCTGGGGAAGGACAGGGTATTCCTGGACGAGCGTTCCATCCCCGGCGGGGTCAACTTCGTGGAGCACATCACGCGCTCCATTGCGGACTGCGCCCTCGTGCTGGCCATGATTGGCCCGGGATGGGGAGGGCGGCTCCGGAACGACGGCGACTACGTTCGCCTGGAACTGGCCACGGCGCTGCGCCTCGGGATCCCCGTGCTCCCCGTTTTCGTGGGCGGGATGGATCGCGTTCCCGCGGAGCAGCTCCCGCCGGAGTTGGCTCCTCTGGTGCATCAAAACGGTATCCGGTTGCGTGCCGACCAGGGTTTGGCGGAGGACCTGCGACGTGTGGATGACGCGGTGGAGCACGCCCGCAATGCACCTGCTGTGCTCGTAGCGCAGGGCGTGGAGGCATACGTGGCCGGGCGACTGGATGAGGCAGGCGCGCTGTTCCGTAACGCGGCCAACCAGGGGGACCCCTGGGGGCAGTTCAACCTGGGCGTGTGTCATGCGACCGGGAACGGCGCGCCGCAGAACTTCGGGACCGCGTTCCAGCTGTACCGCAGCGCGGCCAACGGCGGCTGCATGCCCGCGCAGCGCGCCCTGGCCGAGCTGTACGACCAGGGACTCGGGACGGACAGGGACGTGAAAGAGGCGGAGCGGTGGTACCGCGCGGCCGCCGCGCAGGGAGACACTGCCGCTGCGGCGGTGCTGGAACGCTTCGATGCGGCACACGTACCGGAGGGTCTGGACGGAGAGGCGCTCTTCAAGCGCGGAGAGCAGGCCTTGGAGCAAGGATACTACGATGCAGCCTTATCCCTGCTGGAGCAGGCGGGGACGGCCGGCTACCCCGCTGCCTACGCCGTGATGGGTCTGATCTACACCAACCCGAGGCTGCAGGTAGGAAGCGCGGCACACCAGTGGCTGGCGCGGCGTGACAGGTATCAAAAGGCGGCGGCGTGCTTTCGGCTCGCGTCCCGGCACGGAGTGCTCCCGGAGGAAGGGTACCTGCACCTGGCATACGCGCTCGACTTTGGGCGGGCGGCGAACGAAGGGGAGCGAAACGAGATGGTGGACGCCTACCGCCGTGCGGCGAATGCGGGGGCGGTGGGGGCGCTGCAGCGACTGGGCGAGCTCTACCTGGAAGGCGACATCGTCCGCCGGGACCTGTCTGAGGCGGCCCGGTGGTTCCAGGCCGCCGGGGAGAGGGGCGACAGCCGGTCGCGAGAGATGCTGGCGGTGCTGTACGCGTACGGCGCCGGCGTGCCGCAGGACTTTGGCGAGGCGGAGCGGTGGGCCGTGCTCGCCGGGATGGAGGAACTGGCGAGCGTGGTCCGCAGCCCGTTCAGGCGCCTGCCTCTCAAGAAGACCGGACCTGCGGGCGCCCTTGAGTACATTGCCGAGCTCAACCGCCGCAGGCGCGCAGATCTCTAGTCGAAGTCAGAGAGGCGAAATGGCATCCGCCCTCGCGGGCGCGTCTCCGGTCCTCCTCGGTGCCAGCCGCTTACGACCGCGGCGCGGGGGCGCGGGGGAGGCTGCCGGGGTCGTACACCCACTGCAGCAGGCCGGGCGTGAGGTAGCGGATGCGGCCGTCCGCGCGCGTCACCAGCGCGTAGCTCACGGCCACGCGCTCCGGCGGAAACCACCGCCGCAGGTGCGCGCCCATGTCCACCCACGCCGTGTCGCCGCGCACGCGCAGGGCGTCGCCCAGCGGATGGCTGGCGTAGCTGCGGCCCTCCGTGTCCGGCGAGATGGCCAGCAGCTCCACGTCCGCCGGTACGGGCGCGCCGTGCGTGAGGAACGCCAGCGTGTCGCCCATGCCGCCGCTGGGGAACAGCGGCTCCCACGCGGGCAGGTTCCCCGCCCCGCCCCTCACGTACTCCTGGAAGAACGACAGGTCGATGTCGTTCATCACCAGCATCCGCGGCACCAGCGCCGACCGGCCGTCCCAGTAGCCGGGATCCACCGTGTGCAGGTACCGGAACCGGCCCGCCACGGCCTGCGCCACCTCCGGCGTGTAGTGCCCGAACGGGAACGCGAAGTCCTGCGCCGCGACGACCGGCCCCGCCTGCGCCGTCATGATGCCGAGCGAGCGCTCCAGCGTGCCCGCCACCTCCGTCCCGCTGCCGGCCAGGCTGCGGTGCTCGTAGCCGTGCGCCGCCACCCGGTGCCCGCCGCGCACCAGCTGCTGCACCTCGTCCGGCGTGAGGTGGCGGTCGTTGCCCGGCCGGATGCGGTTGGGGATGACGAAGAAGATGCCGCGAAACCCGTAGCGCTCCAGGATCTGCGCCGCGCGCAGGTGCTCCTTGGGCCCGTCGTCGAAGGTCAGGACCACGAGCCGGCTTCGGTCCTCGCCCGGCCGCACCTCGCCGGGAAAGACGGAGCGAAAGCCCTGGTCGCGCAGCCACGCCAGCATTTGCTCGAAGCGCGCGTACGGCTCCGTCAGGTTGCCGCCGCCCGGACGCGGCGCGTCCGCGAAGCCGTGCCAGGTGAGCACGGGAATGCCGGTCTCGTCCGCCGAGGCCCGCAGCGCGTTCAGGGGCGCGGGGGCGATGGACGCCGGTGGATGGGGCGCGCAGCCGGCGGCGAGCGCCAGCGCGAACGCGATCAGCGGCAGCAGGATGGGACGACGATACATCAGCGGCGCGTGTGGAAGATGCGGATCGGCCGGTCACGATCTGCCGACGACGTTCGAGGGACATCGGCTGACCGGGGAAACGTGATTTTACCGCCGGACTTGCGCGCCACGCCACCCGCCGCATCTTCCGCCACGATGTGGATGCTCCGCCCCAGCGTGTGGACCGGCAGATTGGCTACCGCATCCTCGCCGACAGCGCCCTCGTCTCCCTTCCGCACCCGCCCTTCCCCCGCCCGCACCGGCACTGAGGCCGGATCCGGAAACGCGACTCTCTTCCTGGGCTCTACGGCACCGTGCGAACCCTGTGAGATGAAAGCGCAGTTCAACCTCCCCCAGGGTTTTGGGGGAGGTGGGCGAGCTCCGCGAGCCCGGAGGGGGCGCTCGCGCGAAGCACGCCTCCACTCACGAGCCCAGCCCTGGAAAGTCACGAAAAAGAAAGCACCACCGGCATCGAGTGCCGATGGTGCTTTCTGGTTCTGCCGCTTCCTGACGCGATGCCGCAACGGCATTCCGCGTCACGCGGAGAAGTTCGCCTTCGCGATCGGCCTTAGCCGATGCGGCGATCGCTTGCCCGGGTCAGGTTGCGAGCAGTCGTCGTCATGGACAAGAGATCACCTCCTTTGTTCTGGTTCAACATAGGGCAGGACACCGAGGGAGCCGCGAAGCTCCGTTGTCCGCGGGACCGCCTCCCATCCAGGAAGCGACCCGCCCTCACACCGCGCGTAAGCGGTGCTGCTGAAACAAGATAGCGATATCCCGAATTTCGCGCAACCCCTCTCTTCGCATCCATCCCGGGTTCGGCTTCGCAAGCGGATGCGGCACCGGCGGATGCGTGGCCCGTCGCCGCCCGCGCGGTGGAAGAAGCGGCCGCGAAATCCACCGCGAATCCGCCCCGCGCCCTTGCCGATCGGAGCCCGAGGGGGCAGGATGGGCGGCTGACCGGCATCATCCACATCAGAACAGACGAGGCAGCTCCCTTGCCCATCACGCGAATCGAGCACGTGGCCTACAACGTGTCGGACCCGGTGGCCGTGGCCGACTGGTACGTCCGCAACCTGGGGATGCGCGTCGCGCGGTACAGCGGCGGCCCCACGGAGATCCACTTCCTGGCGGACGCGGCCGGCGCCACGGTGCTGGAGTTCTACAACAACCCGGCGGGCGCCATCCCCGACTATGCGTCGCTGCACCCCATGCAGCTGCACATCGCCTTCCTGGCGGACGACCCCGGCGCCGAGGCCGCGCGGCTGCAGGAAGCCGGCGCGTCGCTGGTGGACGCATCGGCCCTGCCCGACGGCTCGCGCCTGGTGATGATGCGCGACCCGTGGGGCTTGGCCGTGCAGCTGGTCCGCCGCGCCACGCCGCTCGTGGGCTGAGCACGCGCTTTGTCTTCCTGAGGGGCCCTCGCCGAACCTGATCGTGCAGGATGCGTGCGGCCCCGAAGGATCTTCTCGCCCGCGCTCGGACCGCGGCATCGGGGATGATGATCCGTCCCC
>NZ_DASURI010000694.1:0-2292 GCF_036280135.1 Longimicrobium sp. | reverse complement strand
GCGTTGGTGATGTCGGGGTTCGTGATGTCGGGGTTGGTGATGTCCGGGTTCGTGATGTCGGGGTTGGTGATGTCGGGGTTGAGCACGACGGTCGCCAGCAGGCCGCCCGCTTCGGGCGGGATCACCTCGCCGCCGGGCGCGGTGGCCTCCTGCACGTCCACGGTGACCGAGGCGTCCGCCTGCGTGGACGTCACGAACACGGTGCGGGTGGCGCTGCTCCGCGCGCCCACGTTCACGAACAGCTCGGTGAGGGGATCGGGCAGCCCGGGATCGGGGAACTGGAGGAACGACGCCTTGCCCGTGGGCGGGCCGTCCGGCGGCTGGTTGCGGATCGTGAGGCGGAACGTGCGCAGCGCGTCCGAGGTGTTCTGCACCACCACCACGAACGAGCGCTGCAGGAGCACCGTCTCGCCGCCGGGCAGGACGCCCAGCCCGAGCGGCTTGGCGTTCTGCGGGGAGACGGCGACCAGGCCCGCGGTCACGCGCGACGTGTACAGGTTCTGGTTGCGCATGCCGGCGGTGGTGAAGCCGCCGGCCTGGGGCACGCACCGCGGCCGCTCCTGCGTGGGGTCGAAGAGGCTCTGCGGGGGCAGCGTGGCGCTGAACGGCGAGTCCGGCGGCGTGTAGTCGGCCCAGGTCTTGCCCGGCGGCGGCGGGCGCACGTCGCGGTTGTCCGTCCAGATCACGTGCGCCGTGCCGGCCGGGCGCGGGTCGAGGTTGTACGTCCAGCCGCGGCCCCTGGGCACGAAGGGCGCGGCCCCCGCCACGTCCACATAGTCGCCGATGAAGGCGACGCAGTTGGCGACGTCCCCCTGGCACTGGTACATCGGGAGGTTCGGCGGGTTGAACTGGAGCTGCTTGATCGTGCCCGCGTCGGGTCCCCCGACGTCACCGAAGAAGTATTGGGACACGCGCCGCGACGAGGTGAACTCGAGGGAGAAGTCGCAGAGCGTGGGCCGGGCCTCGCGCACCCACACGTCCATGGTGTGGCGGCGCTTCAGCCCGCCGGGCGCGGTGTCGGCCACGAACTCCCGGAAGACCTTGGTCGGATCCGCGCCGGGCGGGGCCAGGTCGCCGGCGGGCTGGCGCGTCTCCGCGAAGGCTCCGCCGCCCGCGGGCGTCAGGATGCCGACCGTGTGGTCCTCGGCGAGCGTGTAGTGGACGAGCAGGATGCGGCCCCCGTGGTAGAGCAGCGACGGCATCAGCTCGTGGCCGCGCTCCGGCGAGGGGTTCGCCGGCTCCGCCGGCCACCACCAGAAGAGGCCGCCCGGCGAGCGCTTCACCACGATGCGCGCGTCGCCCCCGGGGCCGACGCCGCGCTCGGACCAGGCGGCGTAGACGATGCCGAGCCGGTCCACGGTCAGGGCGGGGAAGCCCGTCGTCCGGAACGACACGATGGAGGTGCCCTGCTCGAAGACGGAGGCGACGTTCGTGACGCCGTCCTCCAGCGTGTAAGGCGCCAGGCTGGCGATCGTGATGGGCTTGCTGAACCTCTTCCCGCCGTCGAGCGAGATGGCCAGCAAGAAGGCCGCCGTCCGCTGCACGGGGTCGATGCGCCGCCAGGCCACGTACACCCAGCCGGTGAGCGGGTGGATCGCGATCACCGTGCCCTGGTCCACCGTCTGGCCGTCGGTGATGGAGACGGGCGTGCTCCACGTCGCCCCGCAGTCGCGCGAGCGCGTGAACAGGATCCGGGTCTGGAGGTTGGACGCGTCGCCGCTGACCGCCGTATAGCTCAGGTAGACGTGCCCGCCCTTGAACTGTTGCGGCCCGATCTCGCCCGAGCCGGGGACGACGCACAGCCCGGCGCCCGCGCGCGGGACGTCCACGGCCAGCCACGGCTTGTCCAGGAAGCGCTCTTCGTCGCCGTGATCGGCGATCGAGATCCCCAGGCCGCGGAACGGGTTGCCCGTCTCCTTCGCGTTGTCGTCGATGAAGCGCGCCACGAACAGCTTGCCTTCCTTGCCCGTGCCGTGCGCGTTCTCGGGGATGGCGGCGCGGTTGAAGGCGATGCCGGCGTAGTAGACGAGGCCGTTCGTGCCCGACCGCAGCACCGGATCGGCGCCCGCCTCGAGACCCCTGAGCGGCGAGGCGAGCCCTTCCGGCGAGGTGTCCTGGGGGTACCCGGGAAGCAGCGTGCTGCTCCATTCGTGGCCGCCGTCCCGCGACCAGAAGAGCCCGTGCCAGGCGTCGCCGACGAGCCTTCCCTCCGGCAGGCCCGGGATGTCCACGGTCCGATAGTCGTTGCCGCCGGCCAGCAGGTGCAGGGGGTTGCGCGTGGAAGAGGCCATC
>NZ_DASURI010000693.1:0-2880 GCF_036280135.1 Longimicrobium sp. | reverse complement strand
GGCTACTCGCTCCCCGCGCCCACGGAGCCCAGCCTGTACGCGGCGGCGGCCGTGAACGCGGGGATGACGGAGACGATCGCCGACGTGCGCGACCCGGCGGCCCTGGACGTGGCCTTCGCGGCGTTTTGCCCCGAGACCGTCGTTCACCTGGCGGCCCAGTCGCTCGTGCGCGCGTCGTACGACGACCCCGTGGGGACGTACGCCACGAACGTGATGGGGACCGTGCACGTGCTGGACGCCGCCCGCCGCACCCCCGGGGTGCGCGCCGTGGTGGTGGCCACCAGCGACAAGTGCTACGAGAACCGCGAGTGGGAGTGGGGCTACCGCGAGGACGAGCCCATGGGCGGCCACGACCCGTACTCCAGCAGCAAGGGGTGCGCGGAGCTCGTCACGTCCGCCTACCGCCGCTCGTTCTTCGGCGGCGCGGACGCGCCGGCCGTGGCCAGCGTGCGGGCGGGGAACGTGATCGGGGGCGGTGACTGGGCCGCGGACCGGCTGGTGCCCGACGCCATGCGCGCGTTCGGGGCCGGCGCGCCCCTCGTGGTGCGCAACCCGGCGGCCGTGCGCCCCTGGCAGCACGTGCTGGAGCCCCTGCAGGGGTACCTCCTGGTGGCCCGGCGGCTGCTGGAGGGCGCGGGCGCCGACCAGGCGTGGAACTTTGGCGGCGACCACGACGACAGCCGCCCCGTGCGGTACGTGGCCGACGCCCTCGCGGGGCTGTGGGGCGACGGCGCGCGGTGGGCGCAGGACCCGGGCTCGCACCCGCACGAGGCCCTGAGCCTGCGGCTGGACTCGGCCCGGGCGCGGCTGCGGCTGGGATGGCGCCCGCGGCTTTCGCTGCCGCGCGCGCTGGAGTGGGTGGTGGAATGGTACCGGGGCGTGGCGCACGGGGGAGACCCGCGCGCGCTCACCCTGGGGCAGATCGCGCGATACCAGGCGGAGGACCCAACGTGAGCAGCTACGGCGCCTGCCGCTTTTGCGGCGCGCCGCTCCGGCATTCGTTCTGCGACCTCGGCATGTCCCCGCTCTCCAACGCCCTGCTGGGCCCGGAGCAGCTGCACGACGCCGAGCGCTTCTATCCCCTGCACGCGCTGGTGTGCGACGGCTGCTGGCTCGTGCAGCTGGGGGAGTTCGAAAGCCCGGAGCGCATCTTTGGACATTACGTGTACTTCTCCTCGTACTCCGAGTCGTGGCTGCGCCACGCGCGGGCGTACGCGGAGATGATCCGCGCGCGCCTGGGGCTGGGCGCGGACAGCTTCGTGGTGGAGGTGGCCAGCAACGACGGCTACCTGCTGCGCAACTTTGTCCAGGCGGGGATCCCCGCCCTGGGCATCGAGCCGGCGGCCAACGTGGCCCAGGTGGCACGCGAGGCCGGGGTGGACACCCTGGTGCGCTTCTTTGGCACGGAGGTGGCCGGCGAGCTGGCGGCGCAGGGGCGTCAGGCGGACCTGGTGGCGGCCAACAACGTGCTGGCCCACGTCCCCGCGCTCAACGACTTCGTGGCGGGGCTGCGCGCGCTGCTCAAGCCGGCGGGGGTGGCCACCCTGGAGTTCCCGCACCTGGTGCGGCTCATGGCCGAGAACCAGTTCGACACCATCTACCACGAGCACTTCTCGTACTTCTCCCTGCTGACGGTGCGGCGGGTGATGGAGGCCCACGGGCTGCGGGTGTTCGACGTGGAGGAGCTGCCCACGCACGGCGGCTCCCTGCGGGTGTACGCCTGCCGCGACGAGGCGCCCATCGCCACCGAGCCGGCCGTGGAGGCTTTGCTGGAGCGGGAGCGGGCGTTCGGGCTGGAGCGGCTGGAGACGTACCTGGCCTTCGGCGAGCGGGTGCGCGAGGTGAAGTGGGCCCTGCTGGAGTTCCTCATCCGCGCCCGGCGCGAGGGAAAGCGGGTGGTGGGGTACGGGGCGGCGGCCAAGGGCAACACGCTGCTCAACTACTGCGGCATCCGCACGGACTTCGTGGACTACGTGGTGGACCGCAGCCCCCACAAGCAGGGCCTCTTCCTCCCCGGCACGCACGTGCCCGTGCTGGCCCCGGAGGAGATCGCCCGCACGCGGCCGGACTACGTGCTCATCCTCCCCTGGAACCTGCGCGACGAGATCATGCGGCAGATGGGGGAGGTGCGTGACTGGGGCGGGCGCTTCGTCGTCCCCATCCCCACCGTGCAGGTGCTGGGGTGATCTTCGTCCCCACGCTCCTGGACGGGGCCTGGGTGGTGGAGCCCGAGCCGGTGGAGGACGAGCGGGGCTTCTTTGCCCGCACCTGGTGCGCGGACGAGTTCCGCGCCCGGGGGCTGGACCCCGCCCTGGCCCAGTGCAGCGTGTCGTTCAACCGGCGGCGGGGCACCCTGCGGGGCATGCACTTCCAGGCCGCCCCCCACGCCGAGGCCAAGCTGGTGCGCTGCACCCGCGGGGCCCTGTGGGACGTGGTGGTGGACCTGCGGCCCGGGTCGCCCACGTTCACCCGGTGGTTCGGCGTGGAGCTCACGGCGGACAACCACCGTGCCCTGTACGTGCCCCAGGGCTTTGCCCACGGCTTCCAGACGCTGGCGGACGACACGGAGGTCTTCTACCAGATCTCCGTTCCCTACGCCCCCGGCGCGGGGCGGGGGGTGCGCTGGGACGACCCGGCGTTCGGCATCCGGTGGCCGCACGCCGACGCGCGCATCCTGAGCGACCGCGACCGCGCCTACCCGGACTTTGACCCCGCATGCGTGTCCTGGTAACGGGCGGGGGCGGCTTCGTGGGACGGCAGGCCCTGCCGCTGCTGGCGGAGCGGGGCCACGAGGTGCACGCCCTGACCTCGCGCGGCCGCGACGACGCCGACGGCGTGCGCTGGCACCGGGCCGACCTGCTGGCCCCGGGCGGCGCGGCG
>NZ_DASURI010000692.1:0-2437 GCF_036280135.1 Longimicrobium sp. | reverse complement strand
GTCGCCCATCTCCGACGGCGGCACGGCGTCGGGGCACTCGCCCAGCATGATCATGCAGTTGTCCCGCTTGACGAAGATCCACCCCGGCGGCTCGTTGACCACCTCGAACCCCAGCGCGTCCACGAAGAACGCCGCCGACATGCGGATGTCGTGCACGGCAAGGACGTAGTGGTTCTGCAGGATCGCGGGCATCGTCCGTCCTTTCCCATCATCAAAGGCATCCCGAACGCGAAAGCCGCGGAGGCGCGGAGGACTTCGTCACACGATGAAGTACTCTGCGTCCTCCGCGGCTCTGCGTGAGAAATCTGTTGCCGTCGTTCTCAGGCCGGGACGGACGTCGCGGCGGGCGCGGGCGTGCGCAGCTCGCGGCGGATGATCTTGCCGATGGGGCTCTTGGGCAGGTCGTCGCGGAACTCCACCTGGCGCGGCACCTTGTACCCCGCCAGCGACTCGCGGCAGTGCTTGACGACGCTTTCCTCCGTGAGCCCCGGGTCCTTCTTGATGATGAAGGCCTTGACCGCCTCGCCCGAGTGCTCGTCGGGCACGCCGATGACGGCCACCTCGCGCACGCCCGGGTGGTTGGCGATGCAGTCCTCCACCTCGTTGGGGTACACGTTGAAGCCGCTGACGAGGATCATGTCCTTCTTGCGGTCCACGATCTTGAAGTAGCCTTCCTCGTCCATCTGCGCCACGTCGCCCGTGTACAGCCAGCCGTCCACCAGCACCTTGGCCGTCTCCTCGGGGCGGTTCCAGTAGCCCAGCATCACCTGCGGCCCCTTGCACGCCAGCTCGCCCGGCTGGCCCACGCCCACCGGCGCGCGCGACTCGTCCACCAGCATCACCTCGGTGGACGGGAAGGGGATGCCGATGGTGCCGTCCTTGACCCGGTCCACGGGGTTGAAGCTGACGACGGGCGACGCCTCGGTCAGGCCGTAGCCCTCCACGACGGGCGTGCCCACCACTTCCTTCCACCGCTTGGCCACGGCGCCGTGCAGCGCCATGCCGCCCGCCACGGACAGCTTGAGCGACCTGGGCGGATTGGCCTGGAACCAGGGCTCGTTGGCCAGCGCGTTGAACAGCGTGTTCACGCCCGAGAACCACGTGACGGGGTACTTCTCGAACGCCTTCTGCAGGTTCTGCGGCGGTCGCGGCGACGGGATGAGCACGTTGTGCCCGCCGATCTGGTAGAACAGCAGAAGGTTCACCGTGAACGCGAAGATGTGGTACAGCGGCAGGGCCGTGAGGATGCTTTCCGCGCCCGAGTTGAGCTGCGCGGTGTTCATGGCCAACATCTGGGCCACGTTGCCCAGCAGGTTGCCGTGCGAGAGCATGGCGCCCTTGCTCACGCCCGTGGTGCCGCCCGTGTACTGCAGCGCGGCCACGGAATGGAGCTCCACGCCGCTCATGTAGCCCGTTACGTCCGCGCCCGCGGCGATCTTGCCCCGTCCGGCCTTGAGGGCGTCCTGCAGGGACGTGGCCGGCACCGTCAGGGCGGGCAGCTGCTTCTTGACGTACTTGAGCACCGTGCGGATGACGAACGCCGGCACGGCGGGGAACCACTCCGTGATGCGCACCGTCACCACGTGCTTTACCCCCGTCTTGGGAAGCACGGGCGGCAGCCGGTCGGCAAACAGGTCGCTGATGACGAGTGCCTTGGCGCCGCTGTCGTTGAACTGGTGGATCATCTCCGGCGGCGTGTACAGCGGGTTGGTGCTCACGGCGATGCACCCCGCCTTGAGCACGCCGAACAGCACCACCGGGTACGCCAGCGAGTTGGGCATCTGGATGGCCACGCGGTCGCCCGCGGCCAGCCCCAGCGTGCCGCGCAGGTACGCCGCGAATTCGTCGGAGTGGCGGTCCACGTCCGCGTACGAGAGCGTGCCGGCCATCCCGTTGGGCATCACCTGTGTAAAGGCCGTCTTGTCGGCGTTTCTCGCGGACTCCCGGCGCACCATGTCGGGCAGGTGCTTGTACGCGATGGGGCCGATGTCTGCCTGGCTGCCGGGCGAATAGTGCGGTACCCAGGGACGGTCCGTCATGGTGCTACCTCCTGGCGCGGGGATGTGGGGCGATGCGGGACGGCCGGCATTCGGGGCGTTGTGGGCGCCGCACCGGCGTTGATCGGACGTTTGTCCTACCACTTTACATGTGATCCGCCGCGAGCGCCAGACGGGCGTGACACCGCTTACAGCAGCATCAACTCTGGATTTTTGATTCCAGATGCGCGTCCGGCGCGGTGGTCGTGCATCGCGGCCGGACCCGCCCGAGCACGAATACCAACGCCGCGCGCCACCCTCCGTTCGAAGTCTACGCCCTCTCCCGCGCAGTTTGCGGGAGAGGGCCGCGAGGAACGAGCGGGGTGAGGGCCTCGAGCGGGGTGAGGGCCTCGAGCGGGGTGAGGGCCTCGAGCGGGGTGAGGGCCCTACCCCGGCAGCTT
>NZ_DASURI010000691.1:0-5316 GCF_036280135.1 Longimicrobium sp. | reverse complement strand
GGCTTCATCAGAAGGCAGATCGGCAACACCTGCTGAGAGTGGCGATCGCGCGGTTCGTGCGCGAGAAGGGTTACGACGAGGGAAGATCTGCCCGGGTCCGCCTTCGCGGACTGCACCGCCGCCTCCGCGCGGTGGAGCGGGATTCCGCGAGGGATCGGCGGCGGCGGGAAGCGTGGAAGCGCAGGGTGGATGCAGCGCGACGGCCGGTCGCGGACCGGACGGAACCAGCAGGATGACGGCGTCCCTTGGTAGTCAGGTTGCTTTCGGCGAGGGGACGGGATCCGCGTTTTTTTGAAGAGGCATGATGGCGGCGCCGGGCGCGGAAATCGGCCGGTGCACATCATCCACCTGATCGCGATCGGTAAAAGGTGGTCCGCGACGGGCCGTCGCGAGACATCGGCGATCGACACGCGGACGCGGCCTGGACGCGAAGGCGGACGTCGAGCGTTTGTCGCAGAAACGTAGCAGGAGCGCGGGGCAATTCGGCCCCGCGGGAACTTTCATCCCCGTGTGCCCGGCGTTACATTGAGCACCGACTTCGACCTGCTGGAGCTGGCAAGGCGCGGCCCCGTGCACTTCATGGGGATCGGCGGCGCGGGGATGTCGCCCCTCGCCGAGATGGCGCTGCTCGCGGGCGCCCGGGTCACCGGCTGCGACTCGTCGCCCGGACCGGCCACGCGCCTGCTGGAGGAGCGCGGCGCCACCGTGTGGCAGGGGCACGACCCCGCGCACGTGGCCGACTGCGCCGCGCTGGTGATGACGGCCGCCGTCCCCGCCGACCACCCGGAGCTGGCGGCCGCGCGCGAGCGCGGCATCCCGGTGCTGAAACGGGCGCAGGCGCTGGGCGCCATCGTGAACCACGGCACCGTCGTGGGCATCGCGGGCACGCACGGAAAGACGACCACCACCACGCTCACCACCTCCGTGCTGGCCGCGGCGGGGATGGACCCCACGGGGTTCGTGGGCGCGCGGGTGCCGGCCTGGGGCGGCAACCTGCGGCGCGGCGGCGACAGCCTGTACGTGGTGGAGGCGGACGAGTACGACCGCTCGTTCCACCAGCTGCGGCCCACCATCGCCGTGGTGACCACCCTCGAAGCGGACCACCTGGACATCTACGGCTCCCTGGAGGCGATCGAGCAGGCGTTCCGCATCTTCGTGGATTCCGTGCCGGACGGCGGCCTGATCGCCGGGTGCGGGGACGACCACGGGGCGGCGCGGCTGCTGGCTTCGCTGGAGGGCGGGCCGGAGCGCATCGTCACCTACGGCCTGAGCGCCGGCGCCATGCTGCGCGCCGAGGACGTGAAGGCGACGGCGGGTGGCCAGCAGTTCACCGTGCGCGAGCGCGGGGTCGTGCTCGGCACGGCGCGGCTGAACGCGCCGGGGCTGCACAACGTGCGCAACGCACTGGCGGCCGTGGCCGTCGCGCGCAAGCTGGGCGCGGATTGGAAGATGATCGAGGCGGGGCTGGCGTCGTACGGCGGCGTGGATCGCCGGTTCGAGCACATCGGCGAGGCCGAGGGGGTGCTGGTGGTGGACGACTACGCCCACCATCCGACCGAGATCCAGGCCACGCTCTCCGCCGCGCGGGCGGGGTACCCCGAGCGGCGGATCGTGGCCGTCTTTCAGCCGCACCTGTACTCGCGGACGCGGGACTTCGCGCGTGAGTTCGGCGAGGCGCTGGCGGCGGCGGACGTGGTGTACCTGACGGACATCTACGCCGCCCGCGAGCGGCCCATCGAGGGCGTGACGGGCGAGCTGATCCTGGAGCACCTGCAGCGCGTGGGCGCCGACGTGCGCTACGTCCGCGACCGCGCGGACGTCGTGGAAGCCGTCTCCGCCGCGCTGCGCGCGGGCGACCTGTGCCTGACGATGGGCGCCGGCAACCTGGACATCGCCGCGCGCGAGCTGCTGCAGGGGCTGCGCGGCGCACCCGCGCGGGTGGGATGATGGAGCGCCGCCGGAAGGTCCGTCTCGCCGCGCTGGGCCTCGTCGCCGCCGCGGCCGCGTCCACCCCGCTGTGGGGCCCGTCGGCCCTGCGCCGCGTTCCGCTCTTTGACGCGGACCGCGTGGAGGTGACGGGCACGCGCATGCTGGCGCCGCACGAGATCGTCGCCGCGTCGGGAATCCAGATCGGCGCCAGCGTGTGGACGGACCCGGAGGCGTGGGAGGCCGCGCTGCGCCGGCACCCCGTCATCGCGTCCGCCGAGGTGGAGCGCCGGCTGCCGGCCACGCTGCGCATCCGCATCACGGAAAAGCGCCCCGCGGCCTTCGTGCAGGCGGGCACGCTGCGTCCGGCGACGGCGGAAGGCGAGCTGCTCCCGGTCGATCCCGCGCGCGTGCCCGTGGACCTGCCCATCGCGGGGACGGCGCCCGACACGGCGCACCGCGTCCGCGACCGGGCGGCGCTCCGGCTGCTGGCCGAGGCGGGCCGCCTGGCGGACGCCGATCCCATGCTGATGGCGCGCGTGAGCGAGCTGCGCGCCGGGCCGGACGGCGCCCTGCGCGTGCTCCTTGCCCACCCGGCGGCCGAGGTGCTGCTGCCGGCCGGCGTGCAGGAGCCCCGGCTCACGCAGCTGCGCGCCGCCCTGGACGACGTGGGCCGGCGCATTCCGGCCGGCGGCCGCGCCACGGTGGACGCGCGCTTCGCCGACCAGGTGGTCGTCCGGCTGCCGCGGCCCGTGTCCGCGGCGGCGCCCGTGGTGCCGCAACCCGTTCCGTGACCCGCATCCGCATCTGACCGGCTACATGCGTCCAACCATCGTCGCAGGACTGGACATCGGGTCGAGCAAGACCGCCGTGGTCATCGCGGAGGTCTCGGGCGACGCCCCCCAGCGCGCGCAGGTCAAGATCCTGGGCGTGGGGCAGGCGCGCACGGGCGGCATCCGGCGCGAGATCGTCACCGACATCGAGGCCACCACCGAGTCCGTCCGCAAGGCGGTCAAGGAGGCGGAGCTCATGGCCGGCGTGACCGTGCAGAAGCTGTACACGGGGATCGCGGGCGAGCACATCCACGCCTGGCCGTCCACGGGCGTCGTGGCCGTGGGCCGCGGCCCGGGCGGCGACGGCGAGATCCGCCCCGGCGACGTGGAGCGGGTGCAGGAGGTGGCGCGGGCCGTGGTCATCCCCGGCGACCGCGAGCTCGTGCACGCCATTCCGCAGGAGTACATCGTCGACGCGCAGGGCGGCATCACCGACCCGGTGGGGATGGCGGGGACGCGGCTGGAGGCCGAGGTCTTCATCGTCACGGGAAGCGCCACGGCGGGGCAGAACGTCCGCAAGGCCGTCACCCGCGCCGGGTACCAGGTGGCCGAGCTGGTCCTGGAGCCCCTGGCCTCCTCGCTCTCCGTCGTGAGCGAGGACGAGAAGGAGATCGGCGTGGCGCTGGTGGAGCTGGGCGGCGGGACGACGGACGTCTGCGTGTTCCACGAGCGCAAGATCCGCCACCTGACGTCGCTGCCCTGGGGCGGATCGACGGTGACCAACGACATCGCCAAGGGGCTGTCGCTGCCGTACGCCGAGGCCGGCCGCGCCAAGGAGCGCTACGGCGTGGCGCGCACGGACTTCGTGCGGCCCAACGAGACGTTCGAGATCCCCGCCGGCGCCGCCGGGCAGACGCGACACGTTGCCCGCGAGCTGCTGGCGCACATCATCGAGCAGCGGCTGGACGAGATCTTCGGCCTCGTGGCGGCCGAGCTGGACCGCGGGGGATTCGGCGGGCAGCTGGGCGGCGGCATCGTCCTCACGGGCGGCGGCGCGTCCCTGCAGGGCGTGGTGGAGCTGGCGGAGCGCAGCTTCGCGGCCCCCGTGCGCATCGGCGTGCCCGGCGACGGCCTCGGCGGGCTTGCGGATTCCGTGCGGCGGCCCAAGTTTGCGACTGCTGCAGGGCTCGCCATCTACGGCTCCCGCCGCGCCCTTTCGGATGTTCCCGAAGGGAGCGCCGCGGCCGGGGCCTCCGTCAACGGTGTCATCAAGTGGATGCGTGACTGGATCTCGGACTTTTTCTGAGACCCCCGCGGTCGGCCCGCATCCGATTCTTATCCTTTCGTAAACGCCCGACCCTCCCCGCTTGGAGGAGCCAGCGCACATGGTCTTCGAGTACGACGAGACGATGACCCAGAACGCCCGCATGAAGGTGGTGGGCGTGGGCGGCGGCGGCGGAAACGCCGTGAACCGGATGATCGAGGAAGACCTGGAAGGGGTCGACTTCATCTCGGTCAACACCGACGCCCAGGTCCTCAAGCTTTCCAAGGCGGACGTCCGCATCCAGATCGGGAGCAGGCTCACCCGCGGCCTGGGCGCCGGCGCGCGCCCGGAGATCGGCGCGCAGGCGCTGGAAGAAAACCGCGACGAGATGCGCAAGGCGCTGGAAGGCGCCGACCTGGTCTTCATCACGGCCGGCATGGGCGGCGGCACCGGCACGGGCGCCGCGCCGCTCATCGCCGAGATGGCGCGCGAGATGGGGGCGCTCACCATCGCCATCGTCACCAAGCCCTTCCTCTTCGAGGGCAAGAAGCGGATGAAGCAGGCCGAGCAGGGCCTGGAGGAGCTCAAGCGCGCCGCCGACACCATGATCGTGGTGCCCAACGAGCGGCTGCTGGCCGTGGTGGGCAAGGGGACGTCGTTCAAGGACGCCCTCAAGAAGGCCGACGAGGTGCTGCTGCACGCCACGCAGGGCATCTCGGACCTCATCCGCGTGACGGGCGAGGTGAACGTGGACTTCGCCGACGTGCGCACGGTCATGAGCAACCGCGGCGCGGCGCTCATGGGCACGGGCTTCGGCCGGGGCGAGAACCGCTCCATGGAGGCCGCGCAGGAGGCCATCAGCTCGCCGCTGCTGGACAACATCAGCATCAGCGGCGCGGCCGGCGTGCTCATCAACATCACGGGCGGGATGGACCTGGCCATCGACGAGGTGACGACCATCTCGTCCATCATCCAGGAAGCCGCCGGCGACGACGCCGAGATCATCTTCGGCGCCGTGCACGACCCCTCCATGAAGGAGGAGGTGCGCGTGACGGTGATCGCCACGGGCTTCGACCGCACCTCGGCGCCCATCGTGGACCGGGTGCCCATGGACAACGTCATCCGCCCGGACTTCCGCAACGCGCGCGCGGCGGGCCCCGAGGGGACCACCACGCGCACGACGTACCCGCCGCGCCCGGCCTACGAGCCCCGTGCCGAGCCGCCGCGCCCGGAGCCCCTGCGCCCCGCCAACGGCGACGCGCGGGGCCTGGACCGGGCGGAGCCGGCGCAGCCCGCGGGCGGCACGCCCGTCCACAAGTTCCCGCCCCCGCGGCCGGAGCCCCGGGTTCCCAG
>NZ_DASURI010000690.1:0-3676 GCF_036280135.1 Longimicrobium sp. | reverse complement strand
AGCTCGAACGCGCGCACGGCGTGCTGGTGATACGCGGTGACGAAGACCACGGCCGGCATGGCCCCCGCGCCGATCCGCTCCACCACCTCCAGCCCGTCCACCTCCGGCATCTGCACGTCCAGGAAGACGAGGTCGGGCCGGAGGGCGCGGATTGCCTCCACGGCCTGCACGCCGTCCGCCGCCTCGCCCACGACCTTGATGTCCGGTTGGGATGCCAGGTGCAGGCGCATGCCGTCGCGGGCCAGGGGCTCGTCGTCCACCACCAGGGTGCGGATGCTCATACGGCCTCCAGGGCGATGACGGGCACGGCGGGCGCGTCCTCGTCCGCCGACCCGACGCGGAGGGGCAGCGTGATGCGGACAAGCGCGCCGCCGCCGGGCGCGTCGCCGCGGTACAGCTCGAACCCGTCCGCGCCGTACAGCTGCTCCAGCCGGGCGCGCGTGTTCACCAGCCCCACGCCCGTGCGCCCGCCGGCCGGCGCCCCGCCAAACCCCGGCCCGTCGTCGCGGACGGACAGCTCCAGCGTGTGGACCGCCCGCCGCGAGCGCACCTCGATGCGCCCCGCGCCCCGCTTGCGCGACAGCCCGTGCTTGACGGCGTTCTCCACCAGCGGCTGCAGGATCATGCTGGGCACCTGCGCGCCCAGGGTATCCGGCGCCACGTCGAAGCGCACGGCCATGCGGTCGTGAAAGCGCACCTGCTCGATGTCCAGGTACCGCTGCGCGAACTCCAGCTCGCGCGACAGGCTCACCGTCTGCGCCGTGTTGCCCAGCGACATGCGCAGCAGCTCGCCCAGCCGGCCGATCATCCGCACCGTCTCCACCCGCTCGCCCTTGGCGGCCAGGACGGAGATGGCATTGAGCGTGTTGAACAGGAAGTGCGGCTGCAGCTGCATGTTGAGCGCGTGCAGGTTGGCCTGCGCCAGCCCCGCCTCCAGCCGCAGTGCCCGCAGCGCCAGGTCCGCCGCCTCGTGGTCGCGCTGCAGGGCGCGGCGCAGGTAGAACAGCGTGTGGTGGGCGCCCACGATCAGCCAGTACAGCCCGATCCACAGCACCCCGTAGACGGCCACGACGCGGCGCAGGCCAAACACGTAGTCGTTGTAGCCGCGGGGCAGCTGCTCCGTGGGCATGGTCAGGGGCGCGAGGAGGTAGTCGCACACGGCCACCGCCGCGGCGCCGTAGACAAAGACGAAGGCCAGGCTGGCCAGGGCGTGCGCCGGCAGCGAGCGCCGCCAGCGTCCGGGCCCCATGGGAAAGCGGTCCGCCAGGAACAGCACGGCGGGGACGAACGGGACGAGGACGACGTACTGCGGAAAGGTGATGGCGGCCAGAAAGGCCAGGGGCATGCGCTCGCCGGGGTGGACGGTGGCCTGGAGCAGGAAGTCCGTGAGCCCCAGCCCCAGCGCGATGCCCAGGAGGATGAACGACATCTTCCACGGGCACAGGCGAATGAGCTCCGCGCCGGGTCTGAAGTCTGGCGGAAGCGGATCGGGTGCGTCCACGGGCGGGCGCTGGAGGGCGGATTCGCTCACGGCGGGAGCGCGTTCGGGCGGGGAGGGATGTGCCGCGTCTGGAACGCGGCCGACGAGCCCAATCTAATTGCCGTTCGTCTTCGTGGAAAGCATTGTGTATCAGCGATTTAGGGCGGATTTCCGCCGCTCGCGCTTCGTCCCTTCCACGCACCGTTCGTCCCTCTCCACGCGCGCTTCGTCCCACGCTGGTTGAGGGTCGATGCTCCGGGCGTCAGGGCGGATAAGGATTGGGCGGATGGGAGTTGGCGATGCGGATCGGGGGATGTGGATCGGGCGGACGCAGATCGGTGGATGCAGATCGTGCGGATGCGGATCGTGCGGATGCAGATCGTGCGGATGTGGATCGTGCGGATGCAGATCGTGCGGATGCAGATCGAGCGGATGCGGATCGTGCGGATGCGGATTGTGGGGATGCGGATTGTGGGGATGCGGATCGGGTGGATGCGGATCGAGCGGATGCGGATCGAGCGGATGCGGATCGTGCGGATGCGGATCGTGCGGATGCGGATCGAGCGGATGCAGATCGAGCGGATTTGGATCGGAGGGGATCGCGGTCCGCGGGGGAGCGGGCCGGCCTCACGCGGGCCAGGAGCGAATGAATTCGCCGCTGGAAAGGCACGAAGTCCGCCTGCGCAGACTGCCCCAGCGGAGGGAGGGCGACGTGCACCGGGGCGGCGTCCGGTCGGTTGAAGCCTCACGCAGTTTGTGAGGCCTTTCCGCTGTCGTTGCGGCGGCTTCAGCCGCTCCCGGCCGGGAGCGCGCACCCGTGCAGGATCCACTTTCGCACTTTCGCACTTTCGCACTTTCGCACTCAACGCGCGGACGGCGCCGCCCCGAGAGGGGAAGCGCCGTCCGCGTAGGGTACTGCACAGGTTGTCAGCCGGCGAAGGGCCTCAGGCGCCTTCGACCCGGGTTACGGAGGTGGCTCGGGGACCCTTGGGATCCTCCTGGATCTCGAACTCCACCTTGTCGCCGCGCTTGAGCGACTTGAACCCCTCCATCTCGATGGACGAGTGGTGCACGAACACGTCCTTCCCGCCGTCATCCGGACGAATGAAGCCGTAGCCCTTGTCGTCCTTGAAGAACTCGACCACCCCTGTCTGTCGCGCCATGGTACCTCCGCCGCGGATTCCGGTCCACCGCCGGGCCGTCGCTCCGTCGCACGGCGCCCGGTCAATTCTCGCCTGCCTGTGTGCAAGAGGCGGGCCCATCTGTTTAGGGCCGGCGGGCCCTGTCGCGGGGCGGCCGCGGCGCCCCCGTGAGCTCCAGGATGGCCACCTCCGGACGGCACAGAAAGCGGACGGGGATGTGCACCGTCCCCACGCCCCGCGACGTGTAGACCTGCGTCCACGGGCGGCGCCGCAGCCCCTCCTCGTACAGCTCGTCGAACTCCGCCGGGTTGCGCAGGGCGCCCACGAACGGCATGCGCACCTGCCCGGCGTGCGTGTGCCCGCTCACCACCAGGTCCACGGCGTCGTGCTCGCGCCGGGCCTTTTCCGCCTGGTCGGGATCATGCGCCAGCAGCAAGGTAAAGTCGCGCGCCTCCGGCGGAGGCAGGGCGTCCAGCCGGGGCTGGCCCTGCGAGTAGTCGTCCACCCCCGCCACGCACAGCCGCGCGCGGCCCACCCGCCGCATCTCCGCGCCGTTGGTCAGGTCGCGCAGGTTGGGCTGCCGGGCTACCTCGCGCCGCCAGCGGTCGATGCCCACCGTGTAGTCGTGGTTGCCGGGCACCGTCCACACCCCGTGCGGCGCCCGCAGCTCCGACAGGGCGTCCAGCACGGGCGCGAAGCTCGTCCAGTCGTCCGCGGCCAAGTCGCCCGTGACGGCGATGAGGTCGGGGTTCTCGCGCATGGCCAGGCGCGCCGCGCGGCGCACGAGCCACAGGGGCGTGCCCTCGCCCGCGTGCAGGTCCGTCAGCAGGGCGATGCGAAAGCCTTCCAGGTCCGGGTGCAGCCCGCGGACGTGGATCCGGGGCCGCGTGACCTCCAGCCACAGCGGCTCCACGAAAAAGGCGTAGGCCCCCACGGCTCCCGCCGCGGCCGCCGCCGCGCCCATCCACCGCACCACCGTCGTCGTTTTGCTCATGCGGGGCGGGAGGAGCAAGCCGAGTACCAAGTGCCAAGTGCCAAGTGCCAAGTGCCAAGT
>NZ_DASURI010000689.1:0-9393 GCF_036280135.1 Longimicrobium sp. | reverse complement strand
TGCTGTCATTCTGAGGTCGGCCGGCGCCGGCTGAGACTGTCCGTCGCGTACCGCATCAGGCGCCGGACCGCCATGGTCAGCGCCGCTTCACGGACAACGTGTAGCGGCCGGTGTCGCCGGCGTAGTGCGCGCGGGCGTGGATCTCGTACTCGCCCGGATCGGGAAAGGTGATCGTGAGCTCGCTGTCCGTGCCGAATCCGCTGTCGTCGTCCACGTCCAGCGTCGTCCACGCGCCGGCCTGCACGTGCACCACGCGCAGCTCCGTGTCGAAGTCGTCGGACTCCATGCGGATGACGACCGTCTCCCCGGCCTGACGCGCGCGGAACGTGTACACGTCCAGGTACGCGGGGTCCAGGGCGCCCTGCCGGTCCCACCGGTCCAGCACGCCCCCCACCGACGTACCGGCGCGCAGCTCCGCCGGCGGATCCTGCACCGTGTCCGCCAGCAGCGTGGGCGAGCCGTAGCCCGTCATGGTGTCCGTCATCGTCACCACGGTGTCGACGGAGGGAACCTCGGGCAGGGTGACCGTGTCGATCAGCACGGTCGTCATGCTCATGACGGTGTCCACCGTGGGGAGGAGCGCGATGGTCTCCATCGTATCCGTCGTGACGAGCACGTCCGTCACGTAATCGTCCGGCCGGGTGATGACGGGCGCCGAAATCGTGTCCGCGTACCCCTCCAGGCGCAGCTCGTAGCGGCCCCGGCCCTCCGCGCCGACGGCCGCGACACGGACCAGGTACGTGCCCGGCTCGGACGGGGCAAAGTCCAGGCGGGCGACGGCCGTGCCGTGCTGGGCACGCGTGGTCTCCACGCAGCCGGCGCCGCAGCGCCCGCCCGGCTGCCCGCCCGCCGACAGGTGCACGTCGAAGTCTGCCCGCGCGAAGATCACGTACCGGTGCCACTCCTTGGCCTCAAGGCGCCACGTGTCGTAGCGCGCGCCGCTGGCCAGCGCGGAATCCCCGGCCGTCAGCTCGCCCGTGACGGCGGCGTCCGCGCGGATGAACGGCTGCGCGGCGGCGGGCGTTGCGGAAAGGCAGAGCGCGATCAGAAGCAGGACGAGTTGGCGCATGAAATCCGCTCCGGGGCGGGGAGGATGAACCGGCGGAAAGCGCGGAAGCGGCGGATGAAGATCCGCGGCGGCATGCTACTCGAAAGGAATACGGTACGTTCCGCCGCGCCCCCGCGCCACGATCCCGTAGGCAGATGATCCGGACCGCACGATGGTCCCGGACGCACCGCGGCCCCGCCGACGCGAGGTCGGCGGGGCCGCGGAGGTCCGTCAGGAGACGGCGGACCGTCAGGCCACCATCAGCATGGGCTCTTCCAGGTACTGCTTGAGCGTCTGCAGGAACGCGGCGCCGGTGGCACCGTCGATCACGCGGTGGTCGCAGCTGAGCGTCACGCGCATCCGCTGGCGGATGGCCATGTTGCCCTCGTCGTCCACCACCACCTTGGGCCCGATGGCGCCCACGGCCAGGATGGCGGCTTCCGGCGGGTTGATGATGGCCGTGAACTCCTCGATGCCGAACATCCCCAGGTTGCTGATGCTGAACGTGCTGCCCGTGAACTCCTCGGGCTTCAGCTTCTTTTCCCGGGCGCGGCCGGCGAGCTCCTTGACCTCGGCCGAGATCTCGGTGACGCCCTTGCGGTCGGCGTCGCGCACCACGGGGGTGATGAGCCCCTCGTCGATGGCCACCGCCACGCCGATGTGCACCTGCTCGTACAGGTGGATGGCATCGCCCGTCCACGCGGCGTTCACGAACGGGTGCTTTTGCAGCGCCATGGCGACAGCCTTGATCACCAGGTCGTTGGGGCTGGTCTTGACCCCCTGCTTGGCGAAGCGGTCGTTGATGCGTGCCCGCAGCGCCATCGCCTCGCCCATGTCGATTTCCACCGTGAGGTAGAACGTGGGCACGGGGCCAATGGACTGCGCCAGGCGCCGGGCGATGGTCTTGCGCATCTGCGTGAGCGGATGCTCGCGGTAGCGCGCGTCCGTCGAGGGCTGCACGCTCGGCGCGGCGGGCGCCGGGGCGGCCGCCTCGGTGGCCTGCTGCGTCGCGGCGGCGGCCGGCTGGGCGCCGCCCTGGGCCACGGCCTGCTCGATGTCGCGCTTGACGATGCGGCCGCCCGGTCCCGTGCCCTGCACGGAGCCGATCTGCATCCCGGCCTCCTGGGCCAGGCGGCGCGCCAGCGGCGACGCCTTTACCCGCCCGTTGTCCCCGCCCGTCTGCGCGGGCGCGGCCGGATGGGCCTCTGCCTGCTGCGCGGGGGCGGAGGCCTCCGCCGCCGGAGCGGCCGTCGGGGCCGCGTCGGCCTTGGGCGCTTCCGCGGCCGGGGCCGGCGCCGCGCCGGACCCGCCGGCGAGGGACGAGATGTCCTCGTCCGCCGCGGCGATCACGCCGATGAGCGAGGCCACGGCGGCCGTGTCACCCTCGGCGATGAGCTGCTTGCGCAGCACGCCGGAGCCGCGGGCCACCAGCTCCATGGTGGCCTTGTCGGTCTCCACCTCGGCGAGAACGTCGCCTTCCTTGACGTCGTCGCCTTCCTTCTTGAGCCAGGTGACCAGGCGCCCCTCTTCCATCGTGGGGGAGAGCGCC
This sequence comes from Longimicrobium sp., assembly GCF_036280135.1. Lineage (GTDB taxonomy): Bacteria > Gemmatimonadota > Gemmatimonadetes > Longimicrobiales > Longimicrobiaceae > Longimicrobium. The sequence goes on along the minus strand of NZ_DASURI010000689.1, from coordinate 6,796 downwards.
TCCATGAATACCTTGGTCGCCATTTCGTATCTCGGCTGGAGAGTGCGAAGCGCGAACGGGCGAGCGTGCGGGAGGGCGAGGAACCGAAGTTCACTTTCGCACTCTCGCACTTTCGCACTTTCGCACTATCTGTAGAGAACCTGGTTGACCTTCTGCACCACCAGCTCCGCGTTGGGCTTGGCGGCCTTTTCCATGGCCTTGGCGTACGGCATGGGCACGTCGGCCTGCGTCACGCGCAGCACCGGCGCGTCCAGCATGTCGAACGCCTCTTCCTGGATGAGCGCGGCCACCGTGGCCGTGATGCCGCCGTAGGGCCAGCCTTCTTCCAGCAGCACCACGCGGTTGGTCTTGGCGACCGTCCGGAGGATGGCGTCCGTGTCCAGGGGGCGCAGCGAGCGCAGGTCCAGCACGTCGGCCTGGATGCCGTCCTTTTCCAGCTGCGCCGCGGCCTTGAGCGCCTCGTGGATCATCTTGCCGTGGGTGATGATGCTCACGTCGCCGCCCTCGCGCTTGAGGTCGGCCACGCCCAGGGGGATGACGTAGTCGTCGTCCTCAGGCACCTCGCCCTTCATGTTGTACAGCATCTCGCCCTCGAACACGCACACCGGGTCGTCGTCCCGGATGGCGGCCTTGAGCAGGCCCTTGGCGTCCGCCGGCGTGCCGGGCACGACCACCTTGACGCCCGGGTAGTGCGCCACCTGCGACTCCAGCGCCTGCGAGTGCTGCGCCGCCAGCTGCAGCGCCGCGCCCGTGGGGCCGCGGAAGGTGATGGGCATCTTGAACTGGCCGCCCGACATCGACCGCATCTTGGCCGCCGAGTTGAAGATCTGGTCGAACGCCAGGATGGCGAAGTTCCAGGTCATGAACTCGATGACGGGGCGGATGCCCGTCATGGCCGCGCCCACGCCCAGGCCGGCAAAGCCCAGCTCGGTGATGGGCGTGTCGACCACGCGCGTGTCGCCAAAGCGGTCCAGCAGCCCCTTGGACACCTTGTAGGCGCCGTTGTAGACGCCGACCTCTTCGCCCATGAGGAAGACGTCCGGGTCCCGCTCCATCTCCTCGGCGAGCGCCTGATTGAGCGCCTCGCGGTAAGTAATCACCGCCATCGGTTAGCGATTCCTCATGTCGAAGTAGAGACGGCCGTTGACGTCTTCCTCTGCGTAGATCTCCGTGTACAGCTGGTCCACGCCCGGCTCCGGGGACTTGTCGGCGAACTCCGCGGCCTCCTCGGAGATGCGCTTGACCTCCTCGTCCATCTTCTCCAGCTCTTCCTGGCTCAGGATGTTCTGCCGGGCCAGCAGGTCGGCGAAGATGCGGATGGGATCGTTCCCCTTTTCCTTCTCCACGTCTTCCTTGGTGCGGTACACGCCGCTGACCGGATCGGACATGGAGTGGCCCACGAAGCGATACGTGCGCGCCTCGATGAGCGTGGGGCCCTCGCCGCGGCGGGCGCGATCGACGGCTTCCTTGGTCACCCGGTACATGTCCAGCACGTCCATGCCGTCGGCGACGGCGCTGGGCATGTTGTACGCGCCGGCCTTCTGGTAGATGTCGTACAGGGACGACGCGCGCTCCCAGGCCGTGCCCATGCCAAAGCGGTTGTTCTCCACGATGAGGATCATGGGAACCTTCCACAGGGCGGCCATGTTGAGCGACTCGTGCAGGGCGCCCTGGTTCACGGCCGCCTCGCCGCAGTACACCTGGATGACGCGGTCTTCCTGGCGGTACTTGATCTTCCACGCCACGCCCAGCGCCAGCGGGATCTGGCCGCCCACGATGCCGTGGCCGCCCAGGTAGTTCTTCTCGGCGTCGAACATGTGCATGGAGCCGCCCTTGCCCTTGCTGCACCCGTCGGCGCGGCCGTACAGCTCGGCCATCACGGCGCCGGGGGTAATGCCGCACTGCAGGGCGTGCACGTGCTCGCGGTACGCCGTCATGACGTAGTCGTCGGGCGTCTGGGCGTGGATGGCGCCCACGGCCACGGCCTCCTGGCCAATGTACAGGTGGCAGAACCCGCCGATCTTGCCCAGGGCGTACGCCTCGGCCGTCTTTTCCTCGAAGCGGCGCGCCAGCAGCATGTCGTACATCATCTGGCGCAGCTTGTCGGGCTCCAGCCCCTGCAGGCGCTCCTTGTCGGAGAGCCGGGGCTTGTGCTCCGTCTGCGATTCGCGGTCGGGCTCGCCGCCCGCCGCGGCCGCCGCCTCGGGCGACCGGTCCTCGGCCTGGGCCACGGCGGCCACGCCGTCCTGCGTCTTTTCGTCAGCCATCACTCTTCTCTTTACCGTTGCCCGTGACGGGTCCGGTTGGTCAAGCGGATCGCTCGTCCGCCGCGAGTACGCCCTCGTAGATCTCCGACAACGCAAGCGAAACGTCCAGCGAATCCAGGCGGACCACCGCGTTCAACCCCGTTGTCTCCTTGAACAGCCAGAATCCTTCCCCGTGGCGCGTGAACTGCTGGATCCGCGGCCGGTCCTGGGAAACGAGCAGGTAGTCCTGCAGGGACGAGATCCGCCGGTAGCTGTCCCCCTTGGTAACGTGGTCGTATCCCGCCGTCGAGGGCGACAACACTTCCACGAGCAGCGTGGGGTTCAGCAGGAGATCCGACCCGCGCACCCGCTCACGCTGAGGTCCACCGCAAAAGACGGCGACGTCGGGCAGGTACGCGTTGTCTCCCACCCTCGGTGTAACGAGCGTTCCCTGCGACACCACTCCGCACGGGCGGCCCTGGAGCTGGTTCCCGAGCGCCTGCGCGATCCGCTGCGTGATCAGCCCGTGCTCCAGGGACGTGCCCGCGAGCGCGACGATCTGCCCGTCGACAAACTCCAGACCCGTCTCGCTCGCCTCGAGGGCAGCGATGAAGTCGTCCAGCGAAATGGTCGCGGTCCGCGGATGCGTGGCCATCGGCTCCCCTGGAGTACGCCCTTCGTAGTACGTTCTGCGCGCGTGCCGTTACAGGCTCCCCAGCTGCACCAGCCGGGGCGCCGGAGGCGCCACCAGGGCGGCGCGGATGGCGGCTTCCTCGGCGTCGATCACCACCGTCGCGTCGGCATCGGCCTCCACGATCTCGGTGATGCTGCCGGGGCCGCCCGCGTCGATGGTGCGGGCCTGCTCCTTGGCATGGTACGACGAGCGCACCAGCGGCCCGCTCTCCACGTGCCCAAAGCCCAGCTCCCGCTCGCCGATCTCCTTCCAGCGGCGGAACTCGTCGGGATGCACCCAGCGGTCCAGCGGCACGTGGTGCTCCGACGGGCGCAGGTACTGGCCCAGCGTGAGGATGTCCACGCCCGCCTCGCGCAGGTCCTTCATGGACTGACGGATCTCGTCCTCCGTCTCGCCCATCCCCAGGATGATGGCGCTCTTGGTGAGCTGCGCCGGGTTCATCCGCTTGACGGCGCCCAGGAACGAGATCGATCGCCAGTACTTCGCCCCCGGGCGCACCAGCCGGGACAGCCGCTCCACCGTGTCGATGTTGTGCGCCAGGATCTCCGGCCGCGCGTCGACGACGGTCTGCAGGGCCGCCTCGTTCCCCTTGAAGTCGGGGATGAGCACCTCCACCGAGCAGCCGGGCACGCGCTCGTGGATCTGCCGGATGGTCTCGGCGTAGATGCCGGCGCCGCCGTCCTTGAGCTCGTCGCGGTTCACGGAGGTGATCACGGCGTGCTCCAGCCCCATGGTCACCACGCTGTCGGCCACGCGGCGCGGCTCGTCCCAGTCCAGCTCCGTGGGCATGCCGTGGGCGACCGCGCAGTACTTGCACGCGCGCGTGCACACGTCGCCCAGGATCATGAAGGTGGCCGTGCCGCTCTCCCAGCACTCGCCGATGTTGGGGCAGTGCGCTTCCTCGCACACCGTGTGCAGCCCCTGCGACCGCATCAGCTCCTTGAGCCGCAGGTAGTTGGGGCTGCCGGGCGCGCGCACCTTGAGCCACTCGGGCTTGCGGGCGCGGTGCGATACGGGCTCGCTGCCGTCGGGGCGCGGGAGGTTGACCGTGCCCTTGCTCTTGACGATCCCGTTGTCCTTGCCCGCCGGGGCGTAGCCGCGCTGCGGGGCTTCGGGCGCCTGGATGCTCATATGCCTTCTCCGCGGGGCCGGGCCCCGCCGTGGGTCATCCGGTTGCGAACACGGGGCAGAGGCGCGCTTTGGCGGCTCCACCCCGGCTGTGCGCTTGAGCCCGGCCGCGGCGCCCGCAACTCGCGGGCCGGGCCGGGTGTGCTGCGAATGCTACAAGTTATCCCCTCGCACAAGCCCCCGCTACGGGCCACGCGGATGAACCGCGCTCAGTCTATCGCCTGCCGGTGCGGTGGCGCAACATTGATCCAACTGGGAACAAATACAACCGTGGTACCCCCGTCGGGAGCAGGCGATCCGAAACGGCATACAGGCGCGGGAGGAAGAAACGTCAGCCAGCGGCGGGCATCCTCCCGGCGTCCCGGTTGCGACTTCACGCGTCCAATCCGCGCGCCTTGACAGAACGAACAGCGCGACGCCTCTTTGCAGGTGTCGCGTGCTGTTCGCCCCCTCTTCGAACCTGGAGCCCTCCATGCGTACTCACGCCATTGCGTTTGCCGTTTTCGCCGCCGCCCTCTCGGGCTGCGCCTCCGCGCCCCCCCGCGGCGACGGGACGACGGCCGAGCCCCGCATCTACCACATCGACGCGCGGCCCGAGGCCACGGCGACGGCCCTCATGAACGCGTTCCAGGCCGTCGGCCTGGTGCCGGCCCCGTCCTCCCACTCCCGCCAGGTGGTGCTGGCGAACACGGAGCTCACCGGCGACAGGCAGCTCGCCCGCACGCCCCGGGAGCAGCTGTTCGACTGCGGGACGGGCGGCGCGTCCGACCCGGTGCACGTGGGGGTGACGGCGCTCGTGGATGACCAGACGGGCGCGGCGCGGCTGACGATCTACGTCCACGCCGCGAATTCTGCCGGGACCGCGGGGACGGAGGGCACGCCCTGCCGGTCGCTGGGGGTGCTGGAAGACGCCATCGCCACCCAGGTGCGCGCGCGCGTCTGACGCTCTGACACACTCCGGAGCAGATGAATCCCCGCCGTGCGCGATCAAGCGTCGCACGGCGGGCTTTCGTTTGGGGGAGTGGAGCACTGACCCGCCGCGGATCGGATGCGAGGCGCGGCGTCCCAGCCGGAGCGGCTAAAGCCGCCGCAACGACTGCGGAAAGCCTCACAAACTGCGTGAGGCTTCAACTGCTTGATGGGCGCGCCGGTGCACATGGCGTCGCCTGTGCCGGGGCAGTCCGCGCAGGCGGACTTCGTGCCTTTCCAGCGGCGAATTCATTCGCTCCGGCTGGGAGACGGCGATCCGGCTCAGGCTCGCCCATCCGTCCCGCCGCATCCCTCTGATCGCGCGGATCGCTATCCCTCCACGCGCAGAATGCCGGGCGACAGCCCCTGCACCTCCAGCGCCCGCAGCGCCAGGCCAATGCGCGGCCACGCCACGGGCCGCGTGCGCTTCACGCTCACGCCCTCGCCGCGGACAATGCGGTCCACGTCCACCTCCACGCGGTCCAGCGTCGCCCGCAGCGCCTCTTCCGCCGACGTGCCGCGCTCCACGGCGATGGCCCACGCGTGCGCGCGGCGATCCGGGACGGCGGGCGCGGCGGCGCGGCGCGGGGCGCGGTGCCGCTGGGCGGGCCGCACGAGGTCGCCCAGCAGCGCGGACGCCGTGGGCCCGCCGCCCGCGCCGGGGCCACCCAGGCGAATGCGCCCGTTCCACTCGCTCTCCACGATGACGAGGTTCTCCTCGTCGCGCGTGCGACCCAGATCGCCGCCGGCGGCGACGAGCACGGGCTCCACGCTGGCGACGATGCCCTCCGGCACGCGCGCCGCCTCCGCGACGAACCGCACGGCGCCGCCCAGCGCCCGCGCCGCGCGCGCCAGCCGATCGGCGCCCTGCTTGAGGCCGCGCCGGCGCACGTCCAGCCGCGCCGGCTCCGTGCCGAACGCCAGCCACGCCAGGATGCGCAGCTTGTCCGCCGCGTCCTCGCCGCTCAGGTCGCGCGAGGGGTCCGCCTCCGCGAATCCGCGCGCCTGCGCATCGGCCAGGGCGTCGGCGAAGGTCCAGCCGTCCTCCAATCGGCTGAGGATGTAGTTCGTCGTGCCGTTGAGGATGCCGCGCACGGACCGGATGCCCGTGAGCGACAGCGACTCGCGCAGCGCGCGGACGACGGGAATGCCGCCGGCCGCCGCGCTCTCGAAGTCCAGCCGCCCGCCGTGGCGCCGGGCCAGTGCGGCCAGCTCCGGACCGTGCGCCGCCACGAGCGCCTTGTTGGCCGTGACGAGCCGCTTGCCGCGCGCCAGCGCCGCGCGGGCGATGGACAGCGCGGGCTCGATGCCGCCGATGGCCTCCACGACCACGTCCGCCTCCGCGGCGGCGGCGAGGAACGCGTCCAGATCCGTCGTCAGCCGCGCGCGGTCCAGCTCGTCCGGGCGGGGGCGCTCGCCGTGCGCCACGAGCACGCGCACGAGCTCGAAGCGCAGGCCGTGCCGGGCGCGCGTCTCGGCGGCGCCGTGGTGGAGCATTCGCACCAGCTCGCCGCCCACGGTTCCGCACCCCGCCAGCGCCACCCGCACCGTCCGCGCGCCGCGGACAACGGCGGGTACGCGGACCGTCTCGCTCTCGATCTTCAGTGCCGTGCTCATCTGCTCTCTATCGTTCAGTTGGACTTCGTTTCACGTACAGGGAAGAACCGCGGCCCGTACACTGTGGCGGAGTGTGTCTCGCCCGCGGAGAGCCCCCTCCCCCCGGCCCCCTGCCCCCGCTCCGCGGGGGAGGGGGAGAACT
>NZ_DASURI010000688.1:0-7097 GCF_036280135.1 Longimicrobium sp. | reverse complement strand
ACGCACTTCGTTGTGTGGCAATGCCGCGCTCGGCGGCCCAGGCGCCCACGTCGCGCTTTTGCAGCGTGGCGGCGATCAGGTCGGGGAACTGGTCGGGCGTGCAGGCGAACGCGGGGACGCCAAAGCCCGCCAGGGTCGCGGCCACGTCGTGGTCGTACGCCGGCGCGCCGTCGTCCGAAAGGGCCAGCAGCGCCACCAGCTGCACGCCGTCCGCCACCAGCTGGGCCGCGCGGCGCAGCATCTCGGCGCGGTTGCCGCCCTCGTACAGGTCGCTGACCAGGAAGAGCACCGTCTCGGCCGGGCGGCGCACCCACTGCGCCGCGTAGCCCAGCGCGTGGTTGATGTCCGTGCCGCCGCCCAGCTGGATGCCGAACAGCACGTCCACGGGGTCGTGCAGGTTGTCGGACAGGTCCGCCACGGCCGTGTCGAACGCGATCACCCGCGTGCTCAGGGCCGGCAGCGACGCCAGCACGGAGCCGAATATGCCCGAGTACACGGCGGACGTGGCCATGGACCCGCTCTGGTCGATGAGCAGGATCACGTCGCGCAGGCTGCTGCGCCGCCGCCCCCAGCCGATGCGCGTCTCGGGGATGATCGTGCGGTACTGCGCCTGGTAGTGCCGCAGGTTCGCGCGGATGGTGCGGTTCCAGTCGATCTCGGCGTGGCGGGGGCGCCGGTTGCGCACGCTGCGGCTCAGGCTGCCCGTCACGGCCTGCCGAAGCGGCTCGGCCAGGCGGCGCTCCACCTCGCGCACCACCTTGCGGACCACGTCGCGCGCCGTCTCGCGCGTCTTTTCCGGCATCACGCTCTGGAACGAGAGCAGCGTGGCGACCAGGTGCACGTCGGACTCCATGGCCTCCAGCAGCTCCGGCTCCAGCAGCATCTGCCGAAGGCGCAGCCGCTCGAACGCGTCCTGCTGCATCACCCGGACGACGGACGACGGAAAGTACTCGCGGATGTCGCCCAGCCAGCGCGCCACGTTGGGCGCGGACGAGCCCAGCCCGCCCTGGCGCGTGCCGTCGTACAGCGCGGCCAGGGCGCCGTCCATCCGCAGGTCCGCGCCGGCCAGGCTCACGCCCGTGCCGTCCGCCGCCTCGCCGCCCAGCAGCAGGCGCCAGCGCCGCAGCCGCTCCATGTCGTCGCTCATGCGGCCTCCCGGGGCGCGAGCCCCATCAGCAGGGTCATCAGCGGGAGCACGGCGGCGGCGCGCTCGCGGTCGAGCGCTTCGTCCGCCATCGTCGTCGCCCGCGCGGCCGGGGCGGAGGCGCCGCGGCGGGCCATCTCGCCGATGCCGCGCCGCTCGCCGGCGCCGAACGTGGAGAAGGTGCGGCGGAGGAGGGGGAGCAGGGTGGTGAACGTGTCGCCGTCCAGCCCGGCCACCCAGCCGTCCAGGATGCCGAACAGCCGCGCATCGTGCAGCAGCACGAGCCCGGATCCGCCCAGGAATCCCTGCACCCACGCGCCCGCCGCGCCGGGCGCCACGGCGGGGCTGAGCGCCAGGCCCATCCGCCGCCCCGCGTCCTCCGCGTCGAGGGCGCCCAGGTCCAGCAGCAGGCGCGTGACGCGGCCCCGCACCAGCCCGTGCACGCCGGCCCCGTCGGCCACGTGGAGCAGCGCGTCCGTCCACAGCTCGCGGTGCCGCTCGTCCTGCAGCAGCGTGACGGCGCCGTGCGCGCCGTGGATGGCGGACTCCATCTGCTCCGCCGCCTGGTCGTCCAGCGACGCGCAGGCCAGGGGCAGGCCCACGGAGATGCGCGACACCAAGCCGTCCACCACGTGCTCCAGCAGCGCCGTGTCCGTGCCGCGCACGTCGCCGTAGCGCAGCACCTCGGCCAGGGGCGGCAGCGAGGCCATCAGGTGGCCCAGGTCCGCCGCGCGGGCGGCCTCGGCGTCCACGCGGGCGATGAGGTGGCGCGCGGCGCCCGGCAGGTCCGCCAGCAGCGTGCGGTCCAGCAGCCCCGTGAGCGCCGGCAGGTCCGCCGCGCGGTCCGCCTGCGCGCGGATGCGGGCGTCCGCGGCCTGGGCGACGGTGTTGCCCCAGACGGCGGCCTCGATGACGCCCACGGCGAGCTCCGGCTGCCAGCGCAGGCGCCAGTGCTCGTGAAAGGTGCCGCGCTTGCCGTGCGCGCGCTGGTCCTCGCCCCAGGGCAGGTCCAGCAGCCGCAGGCGATGCAGCAGCCGGCTGCGGGCCAGGTCCGTCTCCTTGCGCAGGTCCAGCTCCAGCACGCGCTCGGCGGCCTCGGGCGGCAGACGCAGCCGCTTTTGCTCGCGCGCCAGGTCCTGCTGCAGGGGGACGGCGGGCGTGTCTGCCGGCACCGCGCCCAGCCGCTCGCCGACGACGAGGCGCTCGTGGATGAGCCGCAGGGGGAGCGACGCGCCGTCGCCCGCGCCGCCGCCCCAGAACACGGCGTCGGCGGCCTGGTTCAGCTCGTCCAGGCCGGGAAGGGCCAGGTTGCGCAGGGCCGCGATGCTGGCGGCCAGTCGCGCGGCGTCGATCACCTGCGCCGTGCTGGCGGACAGGTCTTCGTCGCGCAGCAGCTGCGCGGCGCGGGTGAGCCAGCGGATGGAGACCGTCTGCGCGTCGCGCTCGCCGCACTCCCACAGGTGGGCGTACCAGCCGGGCGACGTGACGCCCGCGCCGTAGCCGCTGTCGAACGCCAGCCGGCCGTACGTCCACGGCACCCACGTGGCCGCGAGCTTCGTCTTCGGCAGGCCCTTGAGGAGCGCCGCGTCGGCCTTGACGGGCGTCTTGCGGATGAGCGCCGGCGCGTGCCATGCGCCGCAGACGACGGCGATGCGCTGATGCCCGTCGCGCTCGGCGGCGCGGATCTGCTGGCGCATGTACGCCTCGCGCTGGCGCTCGCGCAGGGGCTCGGGAAGGTCGAGCTCGTCGCGCAGCGCGCCCATGGCCTCGAGCACGGCCTCGAAGAGCCCGGCGTCGCCGCGTCGGTGCTCCACCAGCTGCTCCCACCAGCGCTCGCCGTCCTGCTGCCCCGCCGCCCGGGCCAGCCAGTTCAGCGGGTCCTCGCGCATCAGCGCCGGCTCCATCTCCGCGTCCGCTGTGGATTCGGGCGATGCGGATCCGTCGCCATCCGCGCCGGCATCGGCGGATTCGGATCGATCGGCACCCGTGCGATCAGCGGATGGATCGGCATCGGCGGATTCGGATCGATCGGCACTCGTGCGATCAGCGGATGGATCGGCATCGGCGGATCCGGATCGATCGGCATCGATAGCGGATGCGCGGTCGGCCGATGTCGATCCACCGTCCGCCGTATCTGTCGATCCACCGTCCGCCGATGCGCCATCTGCCGATGCGGCTTCGGACGACGCGGGCGGGCGATCCGCGTCCGGCGCCTTGGGATCGGGGAGGAGCTGGTGCGAGAGGGGAAGGTCGAAGAAGCGGACGGGGACGGCGGACTGCACGGCGTAGCGCAGCGCCTGCCACTCCGGCGAGAACTCGGCGAACGGATAGTAGACGGCGCGCCGCGGCTCGGCGGGATCGTACACCAGCAGCGCCACGGGCGGCCGCATCTCGTCGTGCGCGGCCAGGGGGATGAGCGCGTCGGCCTCCGGCGGTCCCTCGACCAGCACGAGGTCCGGCGACAGCTCGCGAAGGGCGCGCAGCAGCGACCGCGCGCTCCCCGGGCCGTGGTGCCGGATGCCGAAGACGTGCACGCTCACGCCGTGATCTCCCGCCCCGCGCGGTACAGGTCCTTCCACCCGTCGCGCTCGCGGACGACGGTCTCCAGGTACTCCAGCCACACGGCGCGGTCCTGCACGGGGTCCTTGACCACGGCGCCCTGGATGCCGCCCGCCAAGTCCGCCGCCCGCAGCGTGCCGTCGCCAAAGTGCGCGGCCAGGGCCATCCCGTGGCTCACGACGGAGATGGCCTCGGCCGGCGACAGCGTGCCGCTGGGCGACTTGAGCTTGCTCTTGCCGTCCTCCGTGACGCCCGCCCGCAGCTCGCGAAAGATGGTGACCACGCGCCGCACCTCGTCCAGCGCGGGCGGCTCGGCGGGGATCTCCAGGGCGCGGCCCAGCGACTCCACGCGGCTGCGCACGATCTCCACCTCCTCGTCCGCCGTGGCGGGGAGGGGAAGGACCACCACGTTGAAGCGGCGCTTGAGGGCGCTGGACAGCTCGTTGACGCCCTTGTCGCGGTCGTTGGCCGTGGCGATGACGTTGAAGCCGCGTGTGGCCTGCACCTCGTCGCCCAGCTCGGGGATGGGCAGCGTCTTTTCCGACAGCACGGTGATGAGCGTGTCCTGCACGTCGGCGGGGATGCGCGTGAGCTCCTCCACGCGGACGAGGGCGCCGTCCGACATGCCGCGCATGAGCGGGCTGGGCACGATGGCGCCGCGCGAGGGCCCCTCGGCCAGCAGCCGCGCGTAGTTCCACCCGTAGCGGATCTGCTCCTCGCTGGTGCCCGCCGTGCCCTGGATGAGCCGCGTGCTGTCGCCGCTGATGGCGGCGGCCAGGTGTTCGCTCACCCACGACTTGGCCGTGCCGGGCACGCCCATCAGCAGCAGCGCGCGGTCCGTGGCCACGGTGGCGATGGCGATCTCGATGCGCCGCCGGTCGCCGATGTACTTGGGCATGATCTCCGTGCCGTCGTCCAGCCGGCCGCCCAGCAGGTACGTGGCCACGGCCCAGGGCGACATGCGCCAGGACGGCGGGCGGGGGCGGTCGTCGGCGCGGGCGAGCGCGTCCAGCTCGCTCGCGAACTGCTGCTCGGCGTGGGCGCGCAGCACGGGGGGCGGCGTGGTCATTCGAAGGCCTGGTGCAGGGTGGCGCGAAGGTGGACCTGGTCTACCCACGTGCCCTGGTGCGGGTCGCCCTGCTCGCGCAGGACGGCCACGGCGGTCGCGGGGTGCACGCGGGGAACGGCGGTGCGCAGCAGCTCCCGCGCGTCGTACGCCGACGGCGGGAGCGGGACGGGAACGGCGGACAGCACGGCGCGGGTCAGGGCGGGGCTCCACGGAAAGTGGGCCGTCGACAGCATCAGCCAGCCGGTGAGCGTGGCCTTGACGGGCTCGCCGGGGATGCGCTCCAGCACCAGCGGCTCCAGCCGCTCCGGCGGGAGCACGGCGGCCAGGCGGTCCACCATGCCCAGCCGCTCCTCGCGCGCCGTGATCCGCAGCCGCGCCTCGGCCCACGCCGCGTCGCGATGGCGGATGGCGGCCTCCGTCCACGCGTCGACGACCCTCTGCCCGCCCTCCCCCGCCCGCGCGGCGGCGAGAAGGTCGGCGGCGGGCCGGCCCCAGCGCGCCGTCCAGTACGCGGGCGGAACGGCGACGATCATCTGGTGCAGCCACCACGCGCGCTCGCCGAAGCCATAGCCCGGCTTGGGGTCCACGCCGTCGCGGCGCATGGCGGCGTCGCACTCCGCCGGCAGCGTCACCTCGAGCTTCGGCGCCGAGCCGCGGAGGCGCGCCAGCATCCCCTCCGGCTCGCGAAAGGTGAGCAGCGGCGCCAGGCGATCCGTCATCCGCCGCACGAGCCGGGATTCGGGGAGGAGCGGCAGCAGGCCGGCGGCGGCCTCGCGCACCTGCTTGCTGCGGTCGTCCAGGGCCGATTCCAGGAACGGCTCGTCGTCCATCGACAGCCCCGTGGCCAGCGCCTCCACGAACGCCGCGCGGTCCTTCGCCGGATCGGCGGACCAGGTGGACTGCACGAGCGCCAGCCCCGCGGCGGGATCCGCCCCGCGGACCGCGCGGAGGATGCGGGCGCGCTCCTCCGCCGTCCCCGTTTCCCACGCGGTCGCGGGCTCCCCGGGAAGGGCGACGGCGTACGACCAGTCGGGATTGAGCGATGCCAGCCAGCGCCCGCGCGGCCCCAGCGCGGCGGCCACCTCCGCGCGCAGCTCCGTCTTGCGGCGGCCCAGCTCCAGCACGTCCGGCAGCAGCTCGTGCGGGATGCCGACGCCGGCGTTGCGCGCGAGGGCCATCCACTCGGCCACGAGGGCGGGGGTGGAGCCGGCCAGCACCTGCCGCAGCGCCCGGGCGGCCAGGGGCGACGGGGCGCGCGCCTCCTCCGCCCGCGGCGCGGGCTCCGGCGGGGCGGGGGCGGTGGATGCGCGGCGGCCGGCGCGGCGCCACGCGTCCAGCAGGGCCGCCGTCCCCAGCAGCCGCGCCTCCGCCGGGCGGTCCGCCAGCGCGGCGATGGCGCCGTCCAGCGCGGCGTCGCCCGTGGCCGCGTCGATCTCCGCCTGGCGCTCCGTCCCCAGCAGCGCCGCGCGGACGACGCGATCCCAGGCCTGTCCGGCGCTCACGTCGCGCCTCCGGCCGGAAGCACGAGGTAGCGCCCGTCCGCCACCATCCCCAGGGGCAGGAGCGCGTCGCCGTCCCACTCCGCCGCGACGTCCGCCGGCCGGCCGCCGGCGACGGCCAGCATCATCCACGCGGCGGGCTCCGCCACGCGGGCCAGGGGAAGCGCGGCGCCGTCCGCGTCCCGCATCATCCATCCGCCGTCCTCGCCCCGCGCGGGCACGACGCCGCCGAGGACGACGGCGATGCGCTCCGTCCACGGGTTCCGCCGCAGCACGTCCGCCCACGCGCCCAGCGCGTCGTCCGCGGACCCGGCGTCCGGCAGCGCCGCCGCGGGCTCCGGCGCGCCGAAGCGCTCGCGGACGAGGGCGCGCTGCGGGAGGTTGCCCGCGTAGAAGACGAGCTCCGCGTCCAGGCGCGTGCCCGGCGCGGGAGCGGGCTCCATCGGCTGGCCGGCGGCGGCGAACGCCAGCAGCAGCGCCGTGCGCCCCGTGCGCTCGCCGCGCAGCCAGGTGCGCTGCACGCGGAGCGCCTCCTCCGCCTCCGTGCGGGTGCCCAGCACCGTCCACGCGTCGCGCTCGGCAGAGCCGGACGCCAGCACCTCGTCCTGCCGCGCGGTCCACCCCAGCGCCGCGCGCACGTCCGCCGCGACGGGCTCCGGCAGCGCGTCCATCCGCTCCGCCGCCTGGGCCAGCAGGTCCAGCCGCGCCATCCGCGCCAGCAGCCGCCCGGGCCAGCCGTCGCCGCGCCCGGGGACGGCCGCCATCTCGCGGACCAGGCGCGCCGCGCCCGGCGCCTGCGCGTCCGTCAGCCGCGCGGCCACCCGCT
>NZ_DASURI010000687.1:0-4784 GCF_036280135.1 Longimicrobium sp. | reverse complement strand
CTTTCATCCGCCGCCTCGCCCGCTACGCGTCCAGCGTCCAGATCACGACCACGCCGCAGCGGTAGTTGTCCGTGGGCGGAAAGCCGGGCGGCGCGTCCTCCGGGCGGGTGTACACCTCCATGGCCCACAGCCTCCGCCGGTCGATCAGGTCGTTGAGCCGGCTGCCGTACAGGCGCCGGCGATATCCGTTGATATAGAAGGTGGGCACGCACGTGTAGACGCCCACGTCCATGCTGATCACCTCGTTGCGTCCCTCCACCTTCATCGCGCGCATGGTGCGCAGCAGGTCCACCGTCCGGGTGTCGCGCTGCTGGGCGATGCGCTCGGGCGAGAGGTACACCCCGCGTCCCTGTTCCATGCGGGTGTAGAACGCCGCGGCGCGCACGTCGCGAAACGCCGGCACCTGGCGCACGCGCACGCCCACGGAGTCCAGCGCCAGGGCGGCGGGCGCCATCCGCACCTGCACCTCCAGCGTCGCGCCCGGCGCTACCTCCACGGCAGGCGACGTGAAGTCGTCGTAGCCGATGCGCTCCGCCGCCACCGTCCAGGTGCCCGCGCCCGGCAGGCGGATGGAGAACAGGCCCGCCTGGTTGGACCGGCCCGTGGCCACCGCGCCGGCGGCGTCCGTGACGCGGATGGCCACGCTGGCGATGGGTTCGCCCGTGGCCCGGTCCACGACGCGGCCGCGGATGGCCTGTTCCGCGCGCTGCGCATGCGCCGAGGCGGCGACGACGAGCGCGAGCACGGCGGCGAGGACGGGGAATGGTGTGCGGATGCGCATGGGCGGGATTGGATGGGAGGAGATGCGCGGGACGGCCGTCCCGCGCGTGCGGCCTGCCGCGTCCTACGAGTCCAGCGTCCAGATCACGATCACCCCGCAGCGGTTGTTGTGAACCGGGGGAAAGCCGGGTGGCGCATCGTACGGTTCGCGGTAGACCTCCACGCCCCAGAGACGCGACCGGTCCACGTAATCGTCCACGGATCCATAGAGAATGCGGGCCACGCCGTTGATGTAGATCGTGGGCCTGCAGCGGGTGCGCGGCGTGGAGCCCATGATCAGGTTCTCGTCGCCGCGGACGTCCATGCCCGGCACGTGGCGCAGCATGTCCGCCGACCGCATCCCGCGACGCTCCGCGATCTGCTCCGGGGTGATGAACCGCCCGCCGGCTCGCTCCATGCGATCGTAGAACTGCCGTGCGCGCGCGTCACGAAAGGGCGGCGTCCGGCGCACGCGCACGTCGACGGAGTCCAGCGCCAGCGTGGCGGGCGCCATCCGCACCTGCACCTCCAGCACGGCGCCCGGCGCCACGTCCACCGGCGGCGAGGTGAAGTCCGCGTAGCCGATGCGCTCCGCCGCCACGGTCCAGGTGCCCGCCCCCGGCAGGCGGATGGAGAACAGCCCCGCCTGGTTGGACTGCCCCGTCGCCACCGCGCCATCCGCGTCCGTGACGCGGATGGCGACGCTGGCGATGGGCTCGCCCGTGCCGCGGTCCACCACGCGGCCGCGGATGGCCGGCCCGGGATCCTGGGCGTGGATCGCGCCGGAGAGCAGCAGCGCGATCAGGGCGGCCCAAAGCGATGTCTTGCCGGAGGAGATCATCCGTAAATGGGGTGGGGGATGGGACCGCATCTGGAGATCGCGAGGGGGAGATACCACGCGACAGGGCGTGAAAGTCGCGGTACTGTCCGACCGGCGTCCTGAACGGCGGGACGGGTTGGTTTCTGACGCATCAACTCTCCGGGTCGGCATCCGCCAGGGAGAATGGAAACGAAGCGGCGGCGCGGAACCGGGTCCGCGCCGCCGCTTCGTCTTTCATCCGCCGCATCGACCGTCACGCGTCCAGCGTCCAGATGACGATGACGCCGCAGTACGCGCTCGCCGGGGGGAACGCGGCCGGCACATCGTCCGGCGACGTGTAGACTTCGATGGCCCACAGCCGGTTGCGGTCGATCACGTCGTTCAGCCGCTCCGTCAGGCGGTGCCGGCGGCCGTCGATGTAAAAGGTGGGCACGCAGCGCCGGTTCGTCGAGATTCTCATGCTGATGTGCTCGTCGATTTTTTCTACGTTCACGCTGCGCACGTGGCGAAACAGGTCCACCGTCCGCGTGCCGCGCTGCTCCGCCAGGCGTTCGGGCGAAAGGAACACGCCGCGGTTGCGCTCCATGCGGTCGTAGAACTGCCGGGCGCGCACGTCGCGAAACGGCGGCGTCTGGCGCACGCGCACGCCCACGGAGTCCAGCGCCAGCGTGGCGGGGGCCATCCGCACCTGCACCTCCAGCACGGCGCCCGGCGCCACGTCCACCGGGGGCGAGGTGAAGTCCTCGTAGCCGATGCGCTCCGCCGCCACCGTCCAGGTGCCCGCACCGGGCAGGCGGATGGAGAAGAGGCCCGCCTGGTTGGACTGGCCCGTGGCCAGGGCGCCGTCGGCGTCCGTGACGCGGATGGAGACGCTGGCGATGGGCTCGCCCGTGCCGCGGTCCACC
Source organism: Longimicrobium sp. (assembly GCF_036280135.1). Taxonomy (GTDB): domain Bacteria; phylum Gemmatimonadota; class Gemmatimonadetes; order Longimicrobiales; family Longimicrobiaceae; genus Longimicrobium. Next base: position 2,300 of record NZ_DASURI010000687.1, on the reverse strand, counting down.
ACGCGGCCGCGGATGGCCTGTTCCGGGCCCTGGGCGCGCAGCGTGCCCGCGAACAGCAGGGAGACGATCGCGGCGGCGAAAACGGTGAGCTTCATGGAAGGGATCGGCGGGGGGTGAGCCTGGAGTCGGCGGGACAACCCAGATGCCTGCAGGATGTCGACAAACTTGTGGTCGCTATGCAACGGCGGCCGCGGGTGATTTCTGACCACCTGATTCCAGGGATCATCCGGGGGGGACGAAAACGAGCGGCGGCGCGGATCTTTTCCCGCGCCGCCGCTCGTGCTCCGCCGATCCGTCCGTTACGCGTCCAGCGTCCAGATGACGATGACGCCGCAGTTCTCGTTGTCGTCGGGCGGGAACTGCGGGGGCGCGTCCTCGGGGGCCGTGTAGACCTCCACGGCCCACAGCCGCTCGCGGGCCACGTAGTCCGTCAGCCGGTCGTACAGGCGGCGGCGGTAGCCGTTGATGTAGAACGTGGGCGTGCAGCGGCGCGCGGCGGAGACGCCCATGGTGATGCGCTCGCTCAGGGCATCTACGTTCATGCCGCGCATGTGCCGCAGCAGGTCCGGGATCTGTGTGCTGCGCCGCAGGGCCAGCTGCTCGGGCGTGAGGTACACGCCGCGGCCGCGCTCCACGCGGTCGTAGAAGGTGCGGGCGCGCGCGTCGCGAAACGGCGGCGTCTGGCGCACGCGCACGTCCACCGAGTCCAGCGCCAGCGTGGCGGAGGCCATCCGCACCTCCACGTCCACCGTGGCGCCCGTGGCCACCGGCACGGGCCCGGAGGTAAAGACGCTGTAGCCGATGCGCTCGGCCGTGACGGTGTAGGTGCCCGCGATGGGGACGCGGATGGAGAACTGGCCCACGGGGTTGGTCTGCCCCGTCACGGACACGTCCCCGGTCGCATCGGTGATGCGGATGGAGACGGTGGGGATGGGCTCGTTGGTGTTGCGGTCCACCACGCGGCCGCGGATGGTCTGGCCAGACTGGGCGTGCAGCGCGCCCGCGAACAGCAGCGCGAGCACGGTGGCGATCAGGGGGCGTACCTGCAACCTCATGTGATGCGAACCGGTATGGGTTGGAGCGAGATCCGGTGTGGAGCGGTCACGATACCCCAGACACGTCCAAAATGTTTGCCAATCATCGGGGACCGCGCGAGCGCCCCCTCCGGGCTCGCGGAGCTCGCCCACCTCCCCCAAAAACCCTGGGGAGGTTGAACCGCGCTTAACGCTGGATGATGCGGGCTGATCGCGCGGGCGGGCCCTGGGTCCTATACCACGAGCGAGATGCGTCATCCTGAGGAGCCGCCGCGTGCTCCAGCCCACGCGCGGAACCATGGCGGCGACGAAGGATCTTGCCCGCGAACCTCTGCGGCGACCCCCGTGCACGGAATCAGCCCCCGAGTCTCGCACACAAGATCCTTCGGTCGCGCCCAAAGTCCTGTGCCGCATCGGGTTCGCGCGGGCGCTGCCTCAGGATGACGCGGCGCGGAGCGAGAGGCTTCTCAACGTGGATGAACATCCTCATTTCCGCGAGATGCGTCATCCTGAGGAGCCGCCGCGTGGTCCCAGCCCACGCGCGGGACCATGGCGGCGACGAAGGATCTTGCCCGCGAACCTCTGCGGCGGCCCTCGTGCACGGATTCCGGCCCGGCGTCTCGCACACAAGATCCTTCGGTCGCGCCCAAAGTCCTGTGCCGCATCGAGTTCGCGAAGCGCTCCCTCAGGATGACGCGGCGCGGGGGAGGGGCGCTGTACAACGACCGCGCTCGTGCCGCGGATCGCGCCACTCACGCACTCACGCACTCACGCACTCACGCACTTCCCTCCCCTACCACCCGCCGCCGCGCGCGCGGACGATCGACTCCGCCGTGATCTCCGCGAGCGAGCGGCAGCCGGCCAGGCCCATCGTGAGCTCGAAGTCCGCCAGCAGGTTGCGGATGACCTCCGCCACGCCCTCCGCGCCCGCCAGCGCCAGCCCGTACACGTACGGCCGGCCGATGCACACGGCGCGGGCGCCCAACGCGATCGCCTTGAAGACGTCCGCGCCGGAGCGCACGCCGCTGTCCATCAGCACGGGGATGCGGCCATCCACGGCCTGGATGATGGGCGGCAGCGCGTCCAGCGTGGCGATGGCACCGTCCACCTGCCGCCCACCGTGGTTGCTGACGATGATGCCGTCCATCCCCGCGTCCACCGCCTGCCGCGCATCGTCCGGGTGCAGGATGCCCTTGAGCACGATGGGCAGCTTTGTCCGCGCGCGGAGGAACGGCAGGTCGTCCCAGGTGAGCGAGGGGCGCGAGT
>NZ_DASURI010000686.1:0-5174 GCF_036280135.1 Longimicrobium sp. | reverse complement strand
CGCGAGCTACGGCTACGAGCGCGAAGTGCACATGCTGGCTGCCGTCCACGTCCCGCGCACCGCGCGCGTCGGGTCGACAGCGACGCTCGCGGGCACCGTCACGTGGGTGGTGTGCAAGGTGGAGTGCATCGCCGACGACGTGGACGTCGCGCTGACGCTGCCCGTGGGCGCGGCTTCGGAGCCCGACACCGCCGCCGTCCGCGCGTTCGCGGCCGAGGAGGCGCGCGTGCCCGTTCGCCGCGCGGACTGGGAGTTCCGCTCGGCGGTGGATGCGGAGGCCCTCGTGCTCCGCGTCCGCCCGCCCGGCGGATTGGCCCTGCTCGCGGCCGGCGACGCGGGGCGCGTGCGGTTCTTCGTGGATTCGTCCGGCGTCATCGACCACGCCGCGCCGGCCGCGGTGCGCGTGGACGGCGACGCGCTGGAGATCCGGCTGGCGCGCTCGCCGTACGCCAGCGGGAGCCCGGCGCGGCTGACGGGCGTGCTGGCGCTGGCGGGGCGGGGCAGCGGTGACGAAGGCCTCGCCATCGAGGTGGATGCGCCGGTGGTGGGCATGGCGCAGCTCGCGTCCGTCGGCGGATCCGCCGACGCGGGCACCGGCGACGGCCTGGACGGGGGCGGATGGCTCGCGCTCGCCACGGCCGGCCTGCTCGCGCTGCTGGGCGGCACGCTGCTGAACCTGATGCCGTGCGTCCTCCCCGTGCTGTCCATCAAGGCGCTCGGCGTGGCCGAGGCGGCGGCGCACGACGGACGGACGGCGCGGCGCCACGCGCTGCTCTTTGGCGCGGGCGTGCTCGCGTCCATGTGGGCGCTGGTGGGGGGGCTGCTCGCCCTGCGCGCGGCCGGCGCCGAGGTGGGGTGGGGCTTTCAGCTGCAGAGCCCCGCCGTGGTGGGCGCGCTCGCGCTGATCGTGTTCGCCGCCGCGCTCAACATGGCCGGCGTCTTCGAGCTGGCGCCGGTGGGCGGCACACTCGCGGCCGCCGCGGGACGCACGCCGCCGGCGGCGGAGGCGTTCCTGGGCGGGGTGCTCGTCACCGCGCTGGCGACGCCGTGCTCCGCGCCGTTCCTGGCCGCGGCGGTGGCGTACGGGATCGCCGGCGGGGCGGTGAGCGCCATCGTCGTCTTCACCGCGCTGGGGCTGGGCCTGGTGTGGCCACTCGCGCTGGTGGCCGTGGTGCCGCGCGTACGCCGGTGGCTGCCGCGTCCCGGCGCGTGGATGGTGACGCTGCGGCAGGCGCTCGCCTTTCCGCTGCTCGCGACGGTCGTCTGGCTCGCGTGGGTGCTGGGCCGGCAGGCCGGGACCGGCGCGGTGACGGCGCTGCTCGCCGCGCTCACCCTGCTGGCGTTCGGCCTGTGGGCGCTGGGGCGCTTCGCCACGCTCGTGGCGCCCGCCGGCCGGCGCCGCGCCGCGCGGGGCGTGGCCCTCGCGGCCGGCGCGGGCGCGCTCGCGCTCGTCCTCGCCGCGGGGCGCGCGGCACCGGCGGGGGCCGCGGCGGACGCGGCGAGCGCGGAAGGGCAGGACGCGGACGCGCTCGCCTGGCGGCCATACAGCGCGGCGGCGCTCCAGGCGGCGCGCGACAGCGGACGCGTCGTGCTGGTGGACTTCACGGCGGACTGGTGCCTCACCTGCAAGGTCAACGAGCGCGTCGCCTTTGGCTCGGACGCGGTGCGCGCGTCGCTGCGCGCGCACGACGTCACGCTCCTCCGCGCCGACTGGACGACGCGCGATCCGTCCGTCACGCGCGCGCTCGCGGCGTTCCGCCGCAACAGCGTGCCCTTTGTCGTGCTCTACGGCCGCGACCGCGCCGCGGCGCCGGCCGTCCTCCCGACGCTCCTCACGCCGGGGATCGTCACGCGCGCGCTGGACGCCGCGGCCGGCGGGACGCCCGCCCTTTCCGCGGCGCCCGCGCGCTGACCGCCTGCTTCCACCCTTCTCATCCTTTTTCCAGGAGCCGCACCATGCCTCTCTCGAACCGATTCCCCCGAAAGCGCCTCCTCGCCGCCGTCGCCGGCATCGCACTGGCCGCGGTGGCCGTCGCGGCCGCCACCGGCGCCACGGACAGCGGTCCGCCCGCGAGCGCCCCCGGCCCGGTGCCGACGGTGGACGCGCCCGCCCCGGCGTTCACCGCCGTGGACACGCGCGGCGCGTCGCACGCGCTGGCGGCCTACCGCGGCCGGTGGGTGGTGCTGGAGTGGTTCAACCACGACTGCCCCTACACGAAGAAGCACTATGCCCCGGTCGACGGCCGTCCCGGCAACACGCAGGCGATGCAGCGCGACTACGCGGGGCGCGTCGTCTGGCTCTCCGTCGTCTCGTCTGCGCCCGGAAAGCAGGGCTTCACGACGGCGGCGGAGGCGGACGAGCGGACGCGGGACAAGGGCGCGGCGCCCACCGCCGTCATCCGCGACACGGCCGGCGCGCTTGGACGGCTCTACGGCGCGCGCAACACGCCGCAGTACGCCATCATCGACCCGCAGGGGGTGCTTCGGTACGCCGGCGCCATCGACGACAACCCGTCGCCCCGGGCCCGGGACGTCGCGGGGGCGACCAACTACGTCCGCGCCGCGCTGGATGCGGGCCTCGCGGGCCGGCCCATCGCCGTCGCGCAGACGCAGCCCTACGGCTGCGACGTGAAGTACTGAGCGCCGGGCCAGCCGAATCCGTCGCATCCCACACGCACAAGGACCCACTCGCATGCCGGCCCCCATCCTCCACCGCCGCTTTCGCACCGTCGCGCTGCTGGCCGTTCCGATCCTCGTCGCCGCCGCGCCGGTGGCCGCGCAGCCGCGCACGCCGCCGGCCGGGACGCTGGACTCCCTCGTATCGGCCAACCTGGCGCGGGACCGCACCGTCGGCGCCGTCGTCGCCATCACGCGGGGGGACGACGTCCTCTTTCTCCAGCCGTACGGCAGGGCGGACGTGGAGTCCGGCGTGGAGATGCGGACGGACGCCGTCTTTGCCATCGGCTCCATCACCAAGCAGTTCACCGCCGCCGCCATCCTGCTGCTGCGCGACGAGGGAAAGCTCAGCCTGGACGACGATGTCACGAAGTGGCTCCCCGACTTTCCCGCGGGCGGCGCGCGGCTGCCGCTCCGCCGCCTGCTGGACCACACCTCCGGCATCCCCAGCGTGCCGGAGCTCACGCCGCTGCGCTTTGATCCAAACGCGTCGCCGGACTCCGTCTACGCCGCCATCCGGCGGCACCCGCCGCGGTTCGCGCCGGGCGCCGCGCAGATGTACAGCAACCGGGCCTACTGGCTGCTGCACCGGGTGATCGAGCGGGCGAGCGGCATGACGTATCCCCAGTACCTGGAGCGGATGATCTTCGGGCCGCTGGGGATGACCGGCTCGGGGCTCTGCCCGGGCGCGCCGGGCCTTCCCCGCGCCACGGGCTACGGCGTGCGCGGCGGCGAAACGCGCCGGGCGCCGCCGATCGTCCCCGTGGTGGACCTCGGCTCCGGCGCGGTCTGCTCCACGGCGGCCGACATGGCGACGTGGCTGCGGGCGCTGCACGGCGGACGGGTGCTGTCGGAGGCGTCCTACGCGGAGATGGTCCGGCCCGCGACGCTCGCGGACGGCACGCCGCTGCGCTACGGGCTGGGCGTGGAGGTGCGTGCGGATGCGCGCGGCAACCGCTACGTCGGCCACAGCGGGGAGATCACCGGGTACGCCGCGCGGGCGAACTGGTACCCGGACGCCCGGATGGCCATCGTCGTGCTGATGAACAGCAGCTTCGACTCGTCGCCGACGACGCTGGTGGACGAGCTCGCGGGGCAGCTGCTGCCGGGGACGCCCCCCGCGCCGCGGCCGTTCACGGGCGACGCGGAGGCGCTCGCCGGCACGTACGGGACCACGGACGGCGGACCGGCCGCGGTCCAGGTGACGCGCGCCCCGGACGGGCTGGCTATCTCCGTCGACGGCGGCGCCGCGCAGCCCCTGGCCTGGGTGGAGGGGCTGACGTTCAGCCGGGGAAGCACGCTGCTGACCTTTCGGCGCGGGGACGGCGACCGCGGCCCGGTCACCGAGCTGCGGTACGACACGGGGACGGAGTACTGGATCCTCACGGCGAACCCGGGACGTCCCTAGCGCTGTTCTCGGCCCGCGCCGTCATTCCGGACGAGAACGATGCCGGTGATGGATTCGCGGTGGCGTGATACGGGCGGCTCTGCGTTCGTCCGCCCGCGCGGGCACGGGAGCCCGCACGCCTGCCCGCACCGTGCATCCGTGCGGTCGCGGACCCAGCGTACGGGGCGCATTGCCGGCCGTGGAACGCGCGGGCACGGGTTGACTGGACGGGCGGACGTGGCTATCCTCATCCTGTCCTGAATAAAATGTCGTTACGGGTTATTCCGCCGTGCCGCCTTCGCGGGGCCGCGGGACGGGTGGGGCGGGCCGCGGTCCGGCTGCGCGCCCGGGCTCGCCGCGCCCGCGCGCTGGATACCGCGGGGGAGCAGCGCGCCACGCATGGATGGACCGCCGGCGGGACGGCGGATCTGGACGAAACTCTGGCATGGGCCGGCGCTGTCGGCAAAGGGATGATGTCCGGCCTCCTGGAGATGACGGTGCCCCGCCGCGCGGAGCGTGCGCCGGCGCGGGACCTTTCGTTTGAGCGGTGCATTCAGTTCGCCGCGGAGATCATCCGCATCCCCTCGCTGCCCGGCGAGGAGGGCGCGGTGGCGCGGCGCATCGTGGACGAGATGCGGGCCCTGGGCTTCGACGAGGCGTGGACGGACCGCGCCGGCAACGCCATCGGCCGCATCGCGGGCACGGGCGGCGCGCCGGGCGTCGTCCTTTCCGCCCACATGGACGTGGTGGACGTGGGCGACCCGGCGGCGTGGGAGCATCCGCCGTACGGCGGCGTGATCGCCGACGGCTTTCTCCACGGGCGGGGCGCCATGGACCTCAAGGGTCCCCTCGCCCTGCAGCTGTACGCGGCCGCGCGCTTCGTGGAGGATCGGCCGGCGGGGGACCTGCTCTGCGTCTTCTCCGTGCACGAGGAGAAGGGCGGGTGGGGGATGATGCACTTCATGGAGACGTCCGGCATCCGCCCCGGCGCCGTCATCCTGGGCGAGGCCACGGGGCTGGACCTGTGCACGGGGCACCGCGGGCACGCGGAGCTGGCCGTGGAGATCCACGGCGTCGCGGCCCACGCCAGCACGCCGGAGCGGGGGCGCAA
>NZ_DASURI010000685.1:0-4554 GCF_036280135.1 Longimicrobium sp. | reverse complement strand
CCGCCCACGGGCACGGGGCCGTGGCGGTGCACCCCGTTGGGCAGCACGTAGGCGCTGCAGCCCACGACCGTCTCCGTGGGCCCGTACTCGTTCATCAGCCGGACGTCCGGTGCGTTCTCCTGCCACCAGACCGTGGGCTCGGCGGGAAGGAAGTCCGCGCCGATCACCAGCGTGTGCGCGGCGGCCCGCGCCGTCTCCACGCGCAGCAGGGGCGTGAGGAGCGACAGGTGGACGGGCGTGATCTTGATGGCGCCGAAGCCGCGCCCCTCCGACAGCGCCTCCTCCAGGGCCGCGACGGCGTTCTCCTCGGGGAGAAAGTGCACGGGCCGGCCGGCGAAGAGCGCCAGCAGGTTGGTGATGGTGAGGTCCACCGCCATGGACGAGAAGACGGGCGAGCCGTTGCCCCGGTCGGCCCCGTAGAAGCGGATCCCCCACTCGATGTAGTTGACGACGCCGCGGTGGTGCATGGCCACGCCCTTGGGCCGGCCCGTGGACCCCGACGTGTAGATCACGTAGCACAGGTTCTCGCTCGTGACGCCGCTCTCCGGCGGCGCCGCGCGGTCCGCCGCCACCACGGGCCAGCAGCGGTCCACGCACACCATCCGCACGGCGGAGCCCGCGGGCAGGCGGCCGCGCAGGCGCTCCTGCGTGAGCAGCACGGGGACGGCCGAGTCCTCCAGCACGTAGGCGATGCGCTCCACGGGGTGGCCCGGGTCCACGGGGACGTAGGCGCCGCCGGCCTTGAGCACCCCCAGGATGCCCACCATCATCTCCATCCCCCGCTCCAGGCACAGCCCCACCCGCACCTCGGGGCCCACGCCCAGGCGGCGCAGGTGGTGGGCGACCTGGTTGGCCCGCGCGTCCAGCTCGCCGAACGTCATCCGCTCCGCGCCATAGGTGACGGCCACGGCGTCCGGGGTGCGCGCGGCCTGGGCCTGGAACAGCTCGTGGATGCAGGCATGGGCGGAGTACGGCGCGTCGTTGTCGTTCCACGCGTGCAGCATGAGCCGGCGCTCGTGGGCCCCCACCAGCTCCAGCTCCGCCAGGCGGGGATCGGCCTCGTCGGCGAACTGCTCCAGCAGCCGCTCCAGGTGCCCCAGCATGCGCTCGATGGTCGCGCCGTCGAAGCGGTTCTCGTCGTAGCTCAGGGCCAGGTGCAGCCGGTCGCCGGGGGCGGCCAGCAGGGAGAGCGCGTACGTGTTCCACTCCACGCCCCGGGCGCGGGTCACCCGCACGCCCACGGAGGCGCCCTCGCTGCGCTCGACGGGGTAGTTCTCGAAGATGAAGTGGCTCTCGAACAGCGGCGTGCCCCGCGGCACGGCGCTGAACTCCCGCACCTGGGCCAGGGGGGCGTACTCGTACTCCCGCATCTCGGCCTGCGCGCGCTGCACGCCGGCCAGCCACGCGCCCAGCCGCGCCTGGCCCGGCACGCGGACCCGCACGGGGAGGGTGTTGATGAACAGGCCGATCATCTCCTCCACCCCCTCCAGGGCCGGCGGCCGGCCGGAGACGGTGGTGCCGAAGACGACGTCCTCCTCGCCCGTGTAGCGCGACAGCAGCAGCCCCCACGCGCCCTGCAGCAGGGTGTTGAGGGTGAGCTGGCGCTGCCGGGCCGCCTCGCCCAGGCGGCGCGTGGCCTCGGGGGAAAGGAAGCGGGTGCGCTTGGCGGGCCGCTGCGCCGCGCCGGCGGCCGCCGGGCGGTCCGCGGGGAGGGGCGTGGGCGCGCCGAAGCCGTCCAGCACGCCCCGCCAGTAGCGCTCGGCCGCCGCGGCGTCCTGCCGCCGCAGCCACGCGATGTAGTCGCGGTACGGCCGCACGCGCGGCAGCTCCGCCGCGCCGCCCTCGGCCAGGGCCGCGTACTGCCGGAACACCTCGGCGGTGATGCGCGACACCGACCAGCCGTCCGTGAGCAGGTGGTGCTGGCTCCAGACGAACCAGTGGGCGTCGGGGGCCGCGCGGAACAGGGCGCAGCGCAGCAGGGGCGGCGTGAGCAGGTCAAAGCCGCGGGCGCGGTCGTCGGCCAGGAAGCGCTCCAGGGCGGCCTCCTGCGCCTCGTCCGTCATCCCCCGCCAGTCGTCCACGGTCCACGGCACGGCGGCCGCGGCGTGCACCCGCTGCAGGGGCCGCGGCACGCCGTCCCACACGAAGCCCGTGCGCAGCACGGCGTGGCGCGCCACCACGGCGTCCCAGGCGCGGCGCAGGCGCTCGGGGTCCAGCGCGCCCTCCAGCCGCAGGGCCACCTGCACCTGGTACGCCTGCGACTCGTCGCCGTACAGCGAGTGAAAGAGCAGCCCCTCCTGCAGGGGCGACAGGGGGTACAGGTCCTCCACGTCGCGCCGGTCCGCCAGCACGGCGTCCAGCTCCCCCTGCGCCAGCCCGGCCAGGGGAAAGTCCGAGGGGGTGAACCCGCCCGCGCCCGCCTCGCGGCAGTGGGCGATGATCTCCCGCAGGGCGTCGGCGTACGCCCCCGCCAGCCCCTGCACCGTCTCGCGGGCGTGCGTCGCCTCGTCGTAGGTCCAGCTCACCCGCAGGCACCCGCCCGCCACGGCGGCGCCCACGTCCAGCAGGTGCCCGCGCCCGTTGGCGTCGGCGATCTCGCGGCCGCGGGGCCCGCCCGCGAAGCGCAGGGCCGCGCCGGCCTCCATCCCCCCGTCGAACTGGCCCAGGTAGTTGAAGACGATCTCCGGCTCCGGCTGGGCGGCCAGGGCGTCGCGCGTCCCGGCGTCGCCCGACAGCCAGCGCAGCACGCCGTAGCCAATGCCGCGCGCGGGGACGGCCCGCAGCTGCTCCTTGACCCGCTTGATGCGCTCGCCGGGCCCGTCCGCGCCCGACACGTCCAGCACCACGGGGTACAGGCTGGTGAACCAGCCCACCGTGCGGGTGAGGTCCACGCCGGCCGCCACCTCTTCCTCGCGGCCGTGCCCCTCCAGGGCCAGCCGCACGCGGGGGCTGCCCGTCCACGCGGACAGGGTGCGGGCCAGGGCCGCCAGCAGCACGTCGTTCACCTGCGTGCGGTAGGCGGCGGGCACCTCCTGCAGCAGGGCGCGCGTCTCCTCGGCGTCCAGCCCCGCGCTCACGGAGCGGGCGCCGCCCACGGTGGGCGCACGGTCCGCGGACGGGTCGCCGTCCACGGGCAGGGGCGCGATCCCGCCGGCGCCCTGCGCGTGCCAGTAGGCCGCCTCGTCCCGGAGGGCGTCGCCGTCCGCGTACGCGGCCAGGACGTCGGCCCACTGGCGGTACGAGGTGCTCTTGGCACTCAGGTCCACGGGGAGGCCGCGGGCGGCCAGCTCGCACGCGTGCTCCAGGTCCTCGCGCAGGATGCGCCACGAGACGCCGTCCACCACCAGGTGGTGCAGGACGAGCAGCAGCACGCGGCCCCGGCCGCCCCGGTCAAGGAGGACGGCGCGCCCCAGGGGCCCGTTCTCCAGGTCCAGGCTCGCCTGCCGCGCCTGGGCCGCCTCGCCCTGCGCGCGGTCCTGCGCCTCGTCGTCCAGGGCCGACAGGTCCACCCGCTCCAGGGCGATCCCCGTCTCGTCCGCGTGCCACTGCTCCCACCCGTCCCCCGTGCGCCGGTAGCGCAGGCGCAGGGCGTCGTGGTGGGCCAGGACGGCCGCCAGCGCCGTCTCCAGGGCGGCGCCGGGGATGGACCCGTCCACCTCCAGGAGGACGGACTGGTTGTAGTGCGCGGGCACGGCGTGCTCCCGCGCCAGGAAGGCGGCCTGGATGGGCGTGAGCCGCGCGCGTCCGTCCACCCGCCCCTGCTCCGCCGCGGCCGCGCCCGCCCGGCGCCCGCCCACGACGGCGGCCAGCTCGGCGATGGTCCGGTGCTCGAACAGGTCGCGGGGGCTCAGCTCCAGCCCGGCGCGGCGCGCGCGCGACACCACCTGGATGGCCAGGATGCTGTCGCCGCCCACCTCGAAGAAGCCGTCCTCCACCCCCACCCGCTCCAGGCGCAGCACCTGGGCCCACACCCCGGCCAGCGTCTCTTCCACGGCCGTGCGGGGGGCCACGTGGCGGGCCGGCGCGGCGCCCATCTCCGGCGCGGGAAGGGCGCGGCGGTCCAGCTTGCCGTTGGGCGTGCGCGGCAGGGCGTCCAGCGCCACGAACGCGGCCGGCACCATGTACTCGGGCAGGGCGCGGCGCAGCCGGGCGCGCAGGGCGTCGGGGTCCGCCCCGCCCACCACGTACGCCACCAGGCGCCGGGTGCCGGGCACGTCCTCGCGGGCCACGACGGCGCACTCGCGCACGTCCGCGTCCTGCCGCAGCACGGACTCCACCTCGCCCGGCTCGATGCGAAAGCCGCGGATCTTGACCTGCTCGTCCAGGCGCCCCAGGTACTCCAGGGTGCCGTCGGCCCGCCGGCGCACCCGGTCTCCCGTGCGGTACAGCCGCCCCCCCGCGGGGCCGAAGGCGTCGGGGACGAACCGGCCGGCCGTGAGGGCCGGGTGGCCCCAGTAGCCGCGGCTCACGGCCTCGCCGCCGATGAGCAGCTCGCCGGGAACGCCCACGGGCACGGGGCGCAGGTGCCCGTCCAGCACGTACGCCCGCACGTTG
>NZ_DASURI010000684.1:0-4421 GCF_036280135.1 Longimicrobium sp. | reverse complement strand
CCTCATCCCCACTGCTCCGGCTTGGGCTCGCGCATCATCAGCTGCTCCACGGCGGCGCGCGCCTCCAGCCCCTCGAACAGGATCGCGTAGACCGTGTCCACGATGGGCATCTCCACGCCCGTCCTGGCCGCCAGGTCGTGCGTGGACCGCGCCGTGCGCACGCCCTCGGCCACCATCACCATCCCGCCCAGGATGTCGTCCAGCTTCCTTCCCTTCCCCAGCTCCACCCCCACCGTGCGGTTGCGGCTCAGCCCGCCCATGGACGTCAGGATCAGGTCGCCGATGCCCGCCAGCCCCGCCAGCGTGCGCGGATCCGCCCCCAGCGCCGTGCCCAGCCGCACGATCTCGGCGAGGCCGCGGGTGATGAGCGCCGCCTGCGTGTTGAAGCCGTAGCCCAGCCCCTCCACCACGCCGGCCGCGATGGCGATCACGTTCTTGACGCTCCCGCCCAGCTCCACGCCCCGCACGTCGTGGGTGGTGTACACGCGAAAGTACGGCGTCTGGAACGCCTGCTGCGCGCGCACGGCCGCCTCCTCCGTCTCCGACGCCATCGTCACGGCCGTGGGATGCTTCAATCCCACCTCCCGCGCGAAGCTGGGGCCGGACAGGAAGCACGCCGTCCGCGACAGCTCCGCCGGCAGCACGTCGGCCAGGACGGCGTCCATCGTCTTGAGCGACTCGTTCTCGATGCCCTTCGACGCGCTCACGACCAGCGCGCCGGGCTCGATGTGCGGCGCCGCCTGCCCCATCACCTGCCGCACCACGTGCGACGGCGAGACGGAGAGCACGAGGTCCGCCCCGCGCAGGGCGTCCGCCATGTCCGTCGTGGCGCGCAGCCGCCCGTCCAGGTCGATGCCGTCCAGGTACTTGGCGTTGGCGTGGGCGCGGTTGATGTCGTCCGCCACGTCGGCCTCGTAGCTCCAGACGACCGTCTCCGTCCCCTTGCCGGCCAGGACGTTGGCCAGCGCCGTCCCCCAGCTTCCCGCCCCGATCACCGCCGCGCGCGCCGTCATTCGGGCTTCTCCGCGTCCGCCGTCACCGCCGCGGCCGCCACCGTGGCCTGCGGCTCCTTTCCCTTGCCGAACCGGGGCTCCGTGCCCTTGAGGATGCGGCTGATGTTGGACCGGTGCGCGAAGATGACGAACGCCACCACCGCGAACCCCAGGTACCGCGTCTCCTCCAGCCGCACGGGCGTCACCAGCAGCATCACGCCCACCACCAGCGCCGCCAGGATGGACGCCGCCGACACCATCCGCCCCATCTTGAGCACCACCAGCCACGTGGCCACGCCCGCCGCCAGCGCGACCGGCGCCAGCCCCAGGAACACGCCCGCGCTCGTGGCGACGCCCTTGCCGCCCTTGAAGCGCATGTAGATGCTGAACACGTGGCCCACGATGGCCGCCGCGCCGTATGCCAGGGCCCAGCGCGCGTCGGCCCGGGGCGCGTCCCACTGCGTGAAGGCCACGACGGGGAACGTGCCCTTGAGGATGTCGAAGATCATCACGGGCGCGGCCACCTTTGCCCCCAGCACGCGGAAGGTGTTGGTGGCGCCCAGGTTGCCGCTGCCGTGCTCGCGCAGGTCGATGCCCCGGGCCATCCGGCCGGCGATGTAGCTGGCCGGGACGGCGCCCAGCAGGTAGCTGAGAGCGACGAAGAGCCAGGGGCTCACGCCTCGTCCTCCTCGTCGTCGAAGTCCGTGCCGAACTCAATGTCCTCGTCGTCCATCTCCTCCACCTCGAACTCGTCCTCGCGGCCGCCCGGGCCGTCGCCGCGGACGTAGGCCACCTCCACACCGTCGTCCTCCACCTCGTCCGGCGCGTGCGGCTTGCCCTGGCGCGGACGGCGCGCCTCGGTGTCCTCGCGGCGGCGCAGGCGAATGACGATGGGCGCGCCGTTGAAGCCCCACGCCGCGCGAAAGCCGTTCATCAGGTAGCGCTGGTACGACTCCGTCACGCCCTCGGGGATGTTGACCCAGAAGACGAACGTGGGCGGCTCCGTGGCCACCTGCGTGCCGTACAGGAACCGGATGGAGTGGCCGGCGAAGGTGGGCGGCTTGGTGCGGCCCACGAGCGAGCGCAGCACGTCGTTCACCTCGTGCGTGGCCACGCGGCGCTGGCGCTGCTGCTGCACCTCCAGGATGAGCTCCAGGGCGCGGTTCACGCGCTGCCCCGTCCGGGCCGAGGTAAAGAGGATGGGCACCCACTGCAGGTACGGCGCGCGCTCGCGGATGTCCTTCTCGTAGCGGGGCGCCGTCATCGTCTCCTTCTCGACGAGGTCCCACTTGTTGGCGATGATGATGAGCCCCTTGCCCGAGCCCCACGCCTTTTCGGCGATCTTGAGGTCCTGCACGGCAATGGGCATGGTGGCGTCCAGGATCAGCACGCACACGTCGGCGCGGTCGATCGCGCGCTCCGTGCGGATGGCGCTGTAGAACTCCACCCCCTCGTCGATGCGGCTCTGCCGGCGCAGCCCCGCCGTGTCCACGAACATGAACGTGCGCCCGTGGTACTTCATGGGCGTGTCGATGGCGTCGCGCGTGGTCCCCGCCACGTCCGAGACGACGAGCCGCTCCTCGCCCAGCAGGCGGTTCACGAACGACGACTTGCCCACGTTGGGCCGCCCGATGACGGCCACGCGCAGGGCCTCCTCCTCCGCCTCCGTCCCCTCCGGCAGGGCCCAGACGATCTGGTCCAGCACGTCGCCGCTGCCCTTGCCGCTCAGCGAGCTCACGGGCTGGGGCTCGCCGATGCCCAGGTCCCAGAAGTCGTGGTGGCCCACGGCCGTGTCGCTGCCCAGGTTGTCCATCTTGTTGACGAGCAGCACGACGGGCTTCTGCGTCTTGCGCAGGTGCTCGGCGATGGCGTAGTCCAGCGGGTGCGGGCCCGCCTTGCCGTCCACGATCTGCACGAGCACGTCGGCCTCGCCGATGGCGGCCATGACCTGGTCGCGGATCAGGCGGTCCATGGGCTCGTCCGAGTTCTCCACCATGCCGCCGGTGTCGACCAGGTAGAACTCGCGGGCGTTCCACTCCGTGCGGGCGTAGTTGCGGTCGCGGGTCACGCCCGGCCGGTCCTCGACGATGGCGATGCGCTCGCCCAGGACGCGGTTGAAGAAGGTGGACTTGCCGACGTTCGGCCGCCCCACGACGGCCACCACGGGTAGCTTCACGGAATCGCTGTCTGTCTATGATGATGCCGGCTCCGGGTGCGAATGCGCCTGCGGGAGGCCGGCTTTTCCTGCGTGAACTTCAACTTCAACGGCGAACGGCGGTGTGGGGCGTGCCCCTCCGCTGCGCTCCGGGTCGGGCTGCGCGCAGAACGCGGCGAGCGGCCCCGGCTGCGCCGGCGGCCGCTCGCCGCGCGCGGACCATGGCCCGCCTTCCATCCCTCCGCGCGCCCGGCGAATATGCCCGGTACGCACAGGCCCGTCAATCACCGCGCCACGGCAGCGCCGGCCTCACGCCAGCCAGGAGCGAATGAATTCGCCGCTGGAACTTCGCGAAGTCCGCCTTCGCGGACTGCCCCAGCAGGGCCCCGTCCAGTACACCGGAGCGCGAATCCCGGTCACTTACTTTCGCACTCCCGCACTCCCGCACTTCAGTTCAGTCCACCAGGCTGGCGCCGCAGTTGGTGCACTGCGTCTGCCCGGGCTCGTACGCCTCGCCGCAGTTGGCGCAGGCGAACGCCACGCCGCCCGCGGCGTTGGTGTACGACTGCACCACCTCGATGGCCCGCTCGAACTCCCACACGGGCACCAGGATGCGCACGATGGCCAGCTCGCCCAGGTCCACCGGGAAGACGTTGTCGTCCTTCTGGTCGTACACCTGCGCGTCCACCCCCTCGGCCTGCAGGTTCTGCACGATCAGGTCGGCCTCGATGCCGTCGCCCGTGCCGTACACCTGCACCCACTCCCCGATCACCGGCACGGACGCGTGCAGCGTGCACAGCGCGGCCTGCGTGCCGCTGGGCCCGTACCCGCACACGGTGCGGCCACACAGAACGCAGCGGTAGTGCGCCTGCTCGTGCGGATCGTCCTCGCACGGAACGGGGCTGGGCAGCAGGCCGCACGAGGGGCACGCGTCACCACCGGCGTACTTGGCGCCGCAGCGGGAACACGTAACGGGAGCTTCGGCTTCAGGAGTCTGAACGGACAAGGATCGGGTCTCCGTGGGTGGGCGCCGCGCACGCACTGACTCTTCTTCGCGGCGTAGCATCGTCTGCGGCGCCGTAAAAAGCAAGAAGCGTGCGCTTTGGAGCAGTATCAACCCTTTGTCTTCCTGAGGGGCCCTGACGGACCCTGACCACCGCTGGATGCATGCGGCCCCGAAGGATCTTGCCTGCCTCCGCTTGGCCCATGTCCCGCGAAGACGGCGAGCCGGATCCTGCCGCGCGTCTGTCGCCGTGCGCGGGAGAGGAGATCCT
>NZ_DASURI010000683.1:0-17765 GCF_036280135.1 Longimicrobium sp. | reverse complement strand
GCGGTGGAACCACACCGCGTGGTCCAGGCTGGCCGCCTGCACGCCGCGCATCATGAACGACAGCCCGTGCGGCAGCAGCGCCGTGCCCAGCAGCCCGTAGTCCGACGCGTACGCAAGCACCGCCTGGTGCAGGATGAGCTCGTCGGGCATGGTGCCCTCCGCGCGGAACCACGTGTGCTTGAGGGGCGGCCGCACCTCCGGCGCGAACGGGTCCACGGGCGCGATGGGCCGAAAGTCGATGGGCCGGTCCTGCGTGTACACGTCCCGCAGCGGGGCGGGGATGCGGTGCGCCATCCCGCGGATCAGGTCCAGCTCGCGCGGCAGCGCCTCCGGCGGCGCCACGTCCGGCATCCGCGCGCCGTGCTCGATGCCCGGCTCGTCCACGTGAAACGAGCAGAGCATGGAAAAGATCTCGCGCCCCTCCTGGATGGCCAGCACGCGCCGCGTGGTAAAGCTGCGCCCGTCGCGAATGCGGTCCACCTGGTAGACGATGGGCGTGTTCACGTCGCCCGGCAGCATGAAGTAGCCGTGCAGCGAGTGCGCGGCGCGGCCCTCCACCGTGCGCCCCGCGGCGATCAGCGCCTGCGCCAGCACCTGCCCGCCGAACACCCGCCGCGAGCCGATGTCGCGGTTCTGCCCGCGAAACAGGTTCAGCTCCAGCCGCTCCAGGTCCAGCAGCCGCAGCAGGCTGTCCAGCGGCTGCTCCTCCGCCCCCGCGTCGTGCATCGTCGCCTCCCCCGTGGGTCCCGTGATCCTCGTCCGCGTGGAATCTCGGTGCCGGGCCGGCCGAGATCAACTCGTGCGCTTCCGTTGGGACCGGCAGTCCGCGCCGTGGTCACGGCGTAAACATAAAAATCGTGCGTAAACCGTGGCGCACGATTATACTGGGCGTGCCGGCCGAGATTCCTCACCCCCCGGAGGTTCGCATGCGTGGCAATCAGGCGGTCTACAAGGAAGCGTTCGAGCGGGCGCGCAGCGGCAAGACGCGCAGCCTGTGGCAGCGGATCGTCTTTTCGTTCCAGGACCACTACACCCAGCAGTCGCGCGAGCAGGGCGAGCGCGACGGCGCCCTGGCCCGCACCGCCGAGAGCGGCGAAGCGCCGGCCGGCGCCACCGTCTCGGGCGCGTAGGCAGCCAATCGGGACCGGCATGGCGCCGGTCCCCTGCAGCTCGGTCCGGATTCCCCATCCAACCCGTGGTCGGCGCGACGCCGCTCACCTGGCCGCGCTCGCTCCACTGGTGCCGCGGCCGTCACACGTCACTCGCCCTGGGGTGACGGGTTGCTTGCTGTTCCCTATGCCGCGGGCGCGGCGGCCTGCGCTCCGCGGTCCAGAGAGCGGTACTGGATGGCCTCGCCGATGTGCGCGGTGGTGATCTCGCCGCCGCCGTCCAGGTCCGAGATGGTGCGGGCGATCTTGATGATGCGGTGGTACGCCCGCGCCGACAGCCCCAGCCGCGCGATGGCCGTCCGCAGCAGCGCATCGCTCCCCGCGCCTACCTGGCAGAAGCGGTCCAGGTCGGCCGGCATCATGTGCGCGTTGGCATGGATGTCGGGCCGGCCGGCGAAGCGCTCGCGCTGGATCTCGCGCGCCCGCGCCACCCGCTCGCGGATGCGGTCCGACGGCTCCCCCGGCCGGCCACTGGCCAGGTCGCGGTAGCGCACGGCCGGCACCTCCACGTGCAGGTCGATGCGGTCCAGCAGCGGGCCCGACACGCGTCCCAGGTACTTTTGCACGGCCAGGGGGCCGCAGGTACAGCGGCGCTGGGTGTCGCCGTGAAACCCGCAGGGGCACGGGTTCATGGCGCCTACGAGCATGAACCGCGACGGGTAGGTGAGCGAGATGGCCGCCCGGCTGATCGTGACCCTCGAGTCCTCCAGGGGCTGCCGCATCACCTCCAGCACGTTGCGGCGAAACTCCGCCAGCTCGTCCAGGAACAGCACGCCGTTGTGCGCCAGCGACACCTCGCCGGGGCGCGGGTTGGAGCCGCCGCCGATGAGCCCCGCGTCGGAGATGGTCGTGTGCGGGTTGCGGAAGGGGCGCCCCACGATGAGCGACTTGCCCCCGCCGATGAGCCCCGCCACGGAGTGGATCTTGGTCGTCTCCAGCGCCTCGTCAAAGGTCAGGGGTGGCAGGATGCCGGGAATGCGCTGCGCCAGCATGGTCTTGCCCGAGCCCGGCGGCCCCACCATCAGGATGTTGTGCGCGCCGGCGGCGGCGACCTCCAGCGCGCGCTTGACGTGCTCCTGCCCCTTTACGTCCGCGAAGTCCGCCCCGTACGCCGTGGCCGTGCGGAACAGCGCCTCGCGGTCGATCTGCGCCACCGGCAGTTCCGCCGACTCCTCCAGGAACCCGATCACCTCCTTGAGCGTCCGGGCCCCGCGCACCTCCAGCCCGTCCACCACGGCCGCCTCGGCCACGTTCTCCTCCGGCAGGATGATCCCCGCGAGCCCCGCGTTCTTCGCCGCGATGGCGATGGGGAGCGCACCGCGCACGGGCCGCAGGGCGCCGTCCAGCGCCATCTCGCCCAGCAACAGGTAGCGCTCCAGGCGGCGGATGGCGCGCATCTGCCCCGTGCCGGCCAGGATGCCCATGGCGATGGGCAGGTCGAACGCGCTCCCCGACTTGGCGATGTCGGCGGGGGCCAGGTTCACGGTGATGCGCTTGGGCGGCACGAGGTAGCCGCTGTTCTGCACGCCGGCGATCACGCGCTCGCGGCCCTCCTTGACCGCGCCCTGGGGCAGGCCCACGGTGGTGAACGCGGGAAGGCCGCTGGCCACGTCGGCCTCCACGGTGACGAGGTACGCATCGATGCCGAGCACGGCGCCGGAAAGGACTCGCGCGAGCAATGGAGTACTCCGTGTTTGCCGGGTTTTTGAGCGGCGAAAGGATGCCGGCTCCAACGGTAGCGTCCCGCGTTTACCTCGTCAACTTGCCTGATGGAATCTGGTGAAGTCCGGTCCATGCCTGTCCGATTGAGAGCGATACGCAGGGGACAGGGGCGTCATGTAGATGTGCATGTTGCGCCATGGGAGCGCTGCGAATGCGCCTGCGGCGAATCACTGCGGATCGTTTGCGTGCAAAGAAAACCCGGGCGGAGAGGGTTCTCCACCCGGGTCGTCGATCCAGCCCCGTGGCTCCGTCGTCAGTTCGCCGTGGCGGCGATACGCACCTGCACGTCCCGCAGGCCGGGATCGAACCGGCTGACCGCCTGCAGCGCCTGCTCGGGAAACGCGTGCAGCAGGTACAGCAGCCGGAACGTTCCCCCGGATGCCAGCTTGCCTTTGCGCAGCTTGGAAACGTACCCCGGCGAAAGATCCGCGAAGCGTTCGATCTGCACCTGGGTAAGCCCGCGCCGGCGAAGGTCGTTGATCAGCGCGCGCTGCTGCCGGAGGCGCTTGTTGCGGTACGCTTCGTCAAGCGCTTGCTCCAGCGCGGCCGTTTGCGTCTCGTCCAGCGCCATGTCCCCGCACACGTCGCAGACGGGAACCACCACGTCCCGGCGAATGCGCACGCGCGGGTCGTCGCGATGCGGCATGGCGGTTCCGGCAGTGTTCGTGGGGCGCAGCATTCCCTCGCCGCAGCTGCCGCACGCCCGTGCCTTCTTTTCGTTCGGCCTGGACATCATTCTCTCCGCAGGGAACTGGGGATCAGGCCACCGAGTGTGATGAGATCGTGCTCCGCGGGATGGCAGGACACGATTCCCGGCTGGCCGTCTTCCATGTGGATCTCGATCTTGAGATACCACCCATCCATGTCGATCATCCGTCCGTAGACGTCCTGGATCTGCCCGTTGGGCATCATCAGGGTGTGCGCGTAATCCGCCTCCTGGAGCGCCAGGGCAGCCCTCCTGGCGAACGCCCGCGCCTGTCGCGGGCTGCAGCGCAGCAGGCGAGCAATGGGATCCAGCGCCCGGCCCCGGTACACGTGGAAGTTGTCGGTCCTGAGCTCCGCCTTGAACTGCTCGAGGCTGAACCATGGCCCAGGCACCCGCCGTCCTCTCGGCAGCATTTGGACTCAGTCCAATGTAAAAGGGTGAGCGCACCGACACAACCCCCCGCGAGTCGCGTGGATGAGAATCGCGAAGCCAGGGTGTGTTTCAGCGCAATGAGTCCGCGAGCGTATGTCGCGTCTGTACGGAATGTACACGTGGCTGGCAAACGGTAACGGCGTGTGCACTATCCGTCAACGTGCCTGATCTTGCCTTGAACTTCTCAGAAATCCCCACCCGACCGATCGAGAGCGGTCCTGAAGCGACACAGGTGAAAAAGCTGAATGGAGACAAGTAGTAGTACGTGTGCAATATCATCATCTGCTTTGGCATACACGGCGAAAATGTGAGGGAGGTGACCCTCTAACCGGTTCGTCTGCCGGAGAGCGGGTTCATCTTCATCACGGGATCACAGATGCTGACCAGCACGTCGGAGGGCGGGGAGCGGCCAGGTGGAGGGCTTCGGCTCGGGGTGGGAACCGGTGCGGAGCCGGGAGCCGGGCTTCTCGCGGCGGTGCGACGGCTGGAGGCACGGCACCCGGAGTGGTGGGTGCTGCTGGCGGCGGCCGGCGGGTGGATCTGGATGGCCGCGATGCCGCACGCCGGCGCGGCGCACGGAGGCCACGCCGCGCACGGAGCGCATCACGCCCCCGCCGCGCCGCCCGCCGGGCTGGGCATCGTGGGGACGGCGGTGATGGTTGTCGCCATGATGCTGCCGCTGACCGTCGGCAGCGTGAGGAAGGTGGCGCTGTCGGGCCGGTGGGCACGGCGGCATCGCGCCATCGCCGGGTTCCTGGCGGGCTACCTGGGCGCGTGGATGGTCATCATGATGGCGATCACGTCTGCGTGGAGCGCGGCGGCCTCGTTCGCCGGATGGATGGCGGCGTCCGTCGCGGTGACGGCCATCGCGGCGCTGTGGGAGGTCGCGCCCGCCGCGTGGCGTCAGATGCGCGGAGGCCGGCGGGATGAGCGCGTGGCCGCGAGCGGATGGCGCGCGGACGTGGCGTGCGCGCGCTTTGGCGCGGGGGCGGGCGCGCGGTGCGGGACCAGCTGCTGGGCGCTGATGGCGGCGTGCGTGGCGTTCGGCCACAGTCTGCCCGTGATGGCGGCCCTGTTCGGGGTGCAGCTGAGCGCGCGGTATCCGCATCGGCCGGTGCGCGTGCTGGCGGCGCTCGCGGTGATCGGCGTCTGCGCGGCGGCCATCACGCTGCGGAGCGCGAGCGGCCACCCGGGATGATCACCCAACACGCGGCGAGCGGACCGGCTGATCATCCGCCGCGCATCCGTTGATTTGAGAGCATCCGGCGCGCGTCCTCGCCAAATTCCCGATCTGAAAACGAAGCGGCTCCGGACGGAACGCATCCGCCGGAGCCTCTTCGCATCTGTCGACGCCCATCGCTCCGTCCTCGGTCACCGCATGCGGAACACGGGGCCGGC
Organism: Longimicrobium sp.; assembly: GCF_036280135.1. Taxonomy (GTDB): domain Bacteria; phylum Gemmatimonadota; class Gemmatimonadetes; order Longimicrobiales; family Longimicrobiaceae; genus Longimicrobium. The sequence continues at coordinate 12,338 of NZ_DASURI010000683.1, read as the reverse complement.
GGGGACGAACGGGAGCTGCGCGCCGGCGGGCACCAGGATGCCGTGGTCGCGGCGGATGCGCACGCGGTCACACTGCCCGTCCGTGATGAGCAGGATGGGGCCGTCGTCCGGAAAGTCTTCCACCGACTCCAGCAGGTCCACGCCGGGCTGCAGTACCGTGCCGCCGCGCCCGCGGACGCGCACCCGGCCCGCGATCTCCTCCGGCGCCATGTACCCGGCGTCGTACGCGGCCGCGTCGCAGAACACCACGCGCGCCGCGGGAACGTCGCGGGCCATGGCGTAGCTGGCGACCGTGCCCAGCGCGCGGCCCAGCAGCTCCGGGCCCATGGAGCCGGACGTGTCCAGCACCACGCCGAATGTGCGCGGCGCCAGCGACTCCGGCCACACGGTCCACCGCGGGCGCGGAATGCCGGGCGTGGACGCCTGCCGCCGGCTGGGCCGCGCGTACGTCCGGTAGCGCTCCAGCGGCGCGAACCGCTCGTCGAACCAGCGCGCCAGCTCCACCTCCCAGGGGATGGGCGGCATGTGCAGCGCGCGGATCTCCGCCACCAGGCCGGCCGGCAGCAGCCCGCGCCCGCTCTCGGCATGCGCGTGCAGCCCCTGCGACAGCGCGTTGCGGTACAGCTCGTCGAGGGTGACGCCTTCGGCGCGGTCCCACGTGCCGGGGCGGCCCTCGAGCATGTCGCCCAGGGCCACGCCGCGCAGGGTAGCCAGCTTGCGATGGCGGCGCAGGTCCGTGGCGATGCGGTCGTAGATGGCCTCGGCCGACATCCCCTTCAGCTCGGGATCCAGCAGCACGCCCAGGCGCGGCAGCTCGCCGATCCCCATCTCCACCAGCCACCCGTTGACCACGTAGTCACACGCCACGTTCCACAGCCACGGGTCGCGCCCCTGCCGGCGCGCCTGGTGGCGCAGGCCGGCGTGCAGGAGCTCGTGCGCCATCACGAAGCGGCACTCCTCCTCGCTCAATCCGGCCAGCGGGTTGATGAAGATCTCCTGCGCGGCGTCGTCCACGGCGGCGATGGAGATGTCCAGGCGGCGGCAGACGTCCGCGTCCTCGATGACGGTGAACGTGGCCGCCAGCGCGCCCAGCAGCGGATAGCTGTGGATGAACCACTCGCGCGCGGCCTGCGCCGTCGTCAGCCCGCCGCCGTCGCCGCTGCCCAGCATGCTCTCGCGTCCCGCCGCCACGCGGACGGCGCTGCGGACGGCCTCGGCCAGGCCTCGGTCCAGCAGCTCGCGCCACGTCTCCTGCCGGCCCATCCAGCTCCATCGCGGCTCCGGCCGTCCGTTGCGCGCCGGGAGCATGTCCGCCGTGCCGCCCGCCGTGCCGAACCCCGCCAGCTCCGGCGGGATCCCCCGCTCCACGAACACGGCGAACAGCTCGGATTCCGTCCGCGCGGGCAGGGCGGCCGGCACGCCGTCCGGCGCCCGGCCGAACTTGAGGTCCGCCAGGAAGCGCGCCACGAAGCAGTCGCACGCCGTCGTCCACTCGCGCCACTGGGCGTGCCGCTCGGGGCGGAAGTGCTCGAACCCCAGGTGCAGCAGCCCGTGCGCGGCCACGTACGCCCATTCCTCCGGCGCGCCGCGGCGCGTGGGATGGAAGTCGATGGTCCCGTGCTCGTGCACCACGGCCCAGCCGTCCGGCGGGCAGGCGCCACGCTCCGAGCGGCGCAGGCTGGCGCGGTGGGCCATGGGCGCGAAGAGGGGATGCCGGCGGACGCGCCAGATCCCTTCATCGAAGGCCTGCGTGGCGGGATCCAGCTCGGCCGTGCCGCGCTTACGCGCCATCCGCCTGCACCACCAGCCGCGGCAGGTCGCGCACCACCTCCGCCAGGAACCACCCCGGCCAGGGCTCCTGCCCGTCGGGCGTGGCCATGATCATCTGCGCGATCTCGAAGTTGATGGCCGCCAGGTCCTTGATGAGCGCCTTGGCCCGGTGCGCCTGCTCGCGCTGGGCGGGCGCCACGGCCTCGCGCTCCGCCGGGAGCTCCTTGACCATCTGCGCGCGGAATGCGTGCGCCAGGTAGTACAGCACGTCGCGCTCACCGGCCGCGTCGGGCCAGCGGAGCGTGCCCTTGAGCAGGTCGCTCACCCCGTAGCGGTTGCGCACCGTCTGCACGAAGCCGCGGAACTGGCTGGCATGCTCCGGCGTCAGGCAGGACGAAGCGGCCACCGAGATCCACTCCTCCGACACGTCCGTCCCCAGCTCGTGCAGCTGGTCGCTCAGCATGTGCCACGAGCGGGGCGTGCTGAACGGCTGCTCCGTGGGCGGCGGGCGGCTCCACAGGTGGTCCGGCCGGCTCTCCACGTACTCCGTGACCCACGGGTGCAGGTTGGCGCCGTACGCCCACTGCAGCCAGTCGCGCGGATCCACGCGCAGCTGCACGTGCGCCATGCGGTTGATGAGCGCCGACGGCATGGGCTTGACGATGGCGTGGTCCTGCGCGCGGTTCCCCGCGCCGATGATGACGCTGCCGGCCGGCATGACGTACTCGCCGATGCGCCGCTCGTGGATGAGCGAGTAGAACGCCTTCTGCACCTCGGCGCTGCTGGCGTTGAGCTCGTCCAGGAACAGGCAGTACGGCTCCTCGCGGGCAACCATCGTGGGCGGGCAAAAGCGGCTGCGCCCGTTGACGATCTCCGGCACGCCGATCAGGTCCTCCGGCGCCAGCTGGCTGCCCAGCAGCGACACGCACGGAAAGCCCACGGACTCCGCGAACAGCTGCACCAGCGCCGACTTGCCGATCCCCGGCGCGCCCCACACGAACACGGGCCGCACGGGCGCCACGTGCAGCAGGTATTCCACGAGCTGGGTCTGCGTGAGCGATCGGATGTGTTGCACGGGCGGGACCGGGCGAAGTGGCGGACGACGGAGAATCGCGGAGAACGCGCGAACGCATCGTCGCGCGACGGCCGCCAACGCTAACGGCACCCGCCCGGACGGTCAACGTGCCTCGTCTGACGCGGTTCGGCGCCGAAAACGGGAGCGCGCCGATGGGGACGGATGCGGTCCGTCGCCTCGCGCGGCCGATGCGCGGGCGCTACTCTGGAGCCATGCGCGCATCAGCATCCGCCGAGCCGCTGATCCGCCTCTGCCGATGCTGATCCGGCGATCCGCCGATGCCGATCCGCCATCGGCCCCATCGATCCTGTCCGCCGACTCGACCATGTTCGAAAGCAAGCGCAACCTCTTCTCGCTCCCCGAAGGCGAGCACTACCTGAACGCCGCGTACATGGGCCCGCTCGCCAAGCCGGTGGAAGAGGCGGCCATCCGTGCGCTGCTCACGCGCCGCGACCCCACGCAGATCCGGCCGGAGCACTTTTTTGCGGACAGCCAGCGCGTGCGCGAACTGTTCGCGCGGCTGGTCCACGCGCCGGACCCGTCGCGCGTGGCCCTCGTCCCATCTGCGTCGTACGGCATCGCGACCGTCGCGAAGAACCTGGACCTGCGCGGGGGGCAGAACGTGGTGGTGGCGCACGCGCAGTTCCCCAGCAACGTCTACACCTGGCGGCGGATGTGCGCCGACTTGGGCGCGGAGCTTCGCGCGGTGGAGCCGCCGGCCGGCAGCGAGAACCGCAGCGAGGGATGGAACGCGCGGCTGCTGGAGGCCATCGACGCGGGCACGGCGATCGTGGCGCTGGGCAACGTGCACTGGGCGGACGGCACGCGCTTCGACCTGGAGCGCATCGGCGCGCGGGCGCGCGAGGTAGGCGCGGCGCTCGTCATCGACGGAACTCAGTCCGTGGGCGCCATGCCGTTCGACGTCACCCGCGTGCGGCCGGACGCGCTCGTCTGCGCCAGCTACAAGCACCTGATGGGGCCGTACGCGCTGGGCTGCCTGTGGCTGGGCCCGCGCTTCGACGACGGGCGGCCGCTGGAGGAGACGTGGCTGGGGCGGCGCGGCAGCGAGGACTTCTCGCGGCTGGTGGACTACGTGGACGACTACCAGCCCGGCGCGCTGCGCTACGACATGGGCGAGCGCAGCGCGTTCGTGCTCACGCAGATGCTGATCGCCGCGCTGGAGATGATCCAGTCGTGGGGCCCGGAGCACGTGCAGGCGTACTGCCGCGGGCTGATGGCGGAGGCCGTGGACGAGGCGCGCGCGCTGGGCTACGTGGTGGAGGACGAGGCGTGGCGCGGTTGGCACATGTTCGGCCTGCGCCTGCCCGCGTCCGTGGATCCCGCGCGGCTGCAGGCGCTGCTGCGCGAGCGCCGGGTGACCGTCAGCGTGCGCGGCGACGCCGTGCGTGTGGCGCCCAACGTCTACAACGAGTCGGACGACGTCGACGCCCTGATGGACGCCCTCCGCGCCGCCGTCGGCTGAGGGCGGATGCGCTCAGTCCCGCGCTTCTTGACGCATTGGCCGCCGCGCAGCATTCGTTTGCGCGGCGGCCTTTCCGCTCATCCGTATCTGCGTCTCCTCATATCACACTGCGACACGCTCGCCAATGCGCCTCGTTCTCCCGCTCCTCGTCCTCGCCTGTGTCGGCGCGTGCGATGCGACGCCGGATGCGGATGCCACCGAGCCCGCCGGCCGCCTGGTGGAGAGCCGCGCGCCGCGCTGGACGCAGGCGGACGCGTGGCGGCTGGATCCCCAGCCAGCGCTGACCATCGGCGAGGCGGACGGAGAAGCCGCCGAGTACGCGCTGGACGGCGTCGTCGGCGCCGCGCGGCTCTCCGATGGACGCATTGTCATCGCCACTCGCAAAACCTTCGACCTCCGCTACTACGACGCGCGGGGGCATCACCTGCGCAGCACGGGCAGCAAGGGCGACGGTCCGGGCGAGTTCCGCGTCATCCTGGGAATTGGGCGCGACCGCGACACCATCCTGGTGTGGGATCCATTCGCGAGTCGGGTGAGCCGATTCGACCCCTCCGGTGCCTTCGCGGGTTCTACATCGATATCCGGTGCCGAGATGAGGTTCCTCAACTTTGCCGGGTTCCTGAACGATGGCTCCGTGCTGCTTCGCCCGCTCCAGGAGGCAAAGACCGATGAGTTTCGTGAGGGAGAGTACGTTGACTCGGCCAAGTACCTGCGCTTCTCGACCAGGACGGGAGCGCAGCTTTCCGCTCCTGGACCGTACTTCGGCAGCGAGTCATTCAAAGCCGTCGTAAACCGGTTCTACATGAGCAACGTCGTGATCTTTGGAAGGCAAAGCTTCGTTGCCACGGCGGACAGCGCGTTCTACCGGGCGGAGTCCGACCGTTTCCAGGCAACCTTCCACAGACCTGACGGAAGTCCGGTGCGGACGGCCCGGCGACCGTACACGCCCACTCGTGCATCGAGCGCAGATGTGGCCGCACAGCTCGAAACCCTCGCGGCGGACGATGAGGAGCTCATGCAGATGTCGCCGCAGACCGCGGCTGCGCAGCGCCGGCTCGCGGAGAACATCCCGCATCGATCCACCCTGCCCGCGATTACTCAGCTTCGCGTGGACAGGGAAGACAACCTGTGGATTCGCGCATACGTGCCGCCGGGCGCGGAAGCCGCGGAGTGGTCCGTCTTTGATCCGGAGGGGCACTGGCTGGGCATCGTCCGGGTCCCGGCGAACCTGGAGGTGCTGGAGATCGGGGACGACTACGTGCTCGCCAGGACCGTCGATCCGCTCGACGACGTGGAACGCGTGGTCCTACATCGCCTCCACAAGCCGCGCTGATTCATCGGATGCGCCACATCTTCCCACTCCTGCTGCTCGCCGGTGTCGCCGCGTGCGATGCAAGGCAGGCTGACGATGCTCCCGCCCCCGCTGGCCAGCTCGTGGAGAGCAGCGCCCCGCGCTGGAGCGAGGCGGATGCATGGCACCTGGATCCCGAGCCGGATGTGACCATCGGGGAGGCGCATGGAGCGCCGGAGCACGCGCTCGCCGGCGTGGTGGGAGCCGCGCGGCTCTCGGACGATCGTATCGTTATCGCGAACTTCACAACGTTGGACCTTCGATACTTCGACGCGCGCGGGCGCCACATCCGTACGGTGGGCCGCAGGGGCAACGGCCCCGGGGAGTTCCAGCTCATCCGCGGAATCGGTCGCGCCGGCGATACCGTCCTCGTGTGGGATCCGTTTGCGAACCGGGTGAGCCGGTTCGACGCCAGGGGCTCGTTCGCGGGCTCAACCTCCATGAGAGTCCCCGAGATGGTGCTTCCCAACCTGATCGGCTTTCTGGACGACGGTTCCCTGCTCGTGCGCCACGATCCGAACGCAGACAAGGTGACGCGTGAGGGCGAGCACACCACCTCGGTGGTTTACCTTCGCTTTTCAGGAACCACGGGACGGGAGATCGCCACGCTGGGGCCGTACTTTGGCCGTGAACAGTTCCGGGCCGTCATCGACAACAGCGCCATGAGCCAGGGGGTGATCTTTGGAAACCGGAGCATGGTAGCCATTGCGAGAGCAGGGGTTTACCGGGCAGAATCCCGGCGGTTCCAGGCGACGCTCTACGCGATCGACGGCACCCCGGTGAGGACACTTCGGCGTGCGCACACGCCGGTCCGGGCAACTTCCAGGGACGTAGCCATCCAACGGAAAGCGTTGGAGAACTACAACGAAATGGTGCGTAACGACCCTGACCTCATGGCCGTCCAGCGTCGACTGGCAGCGAAGATCCCGCACCGCTCCACGCTGCCCGCCATCAGCCAGGTCCGCGTCGATCGGCAGGACAACCTGTGGATGCAGGCGTACGTGCCTCCGGACGCGGAATTCGCGGAGTGGTCCGTCTTTGATCCGGAGGGGCACTGGCTGGGCGTCGTCCCGGTCCCGGCGAACCTGGAGGTGCTGGAGATCGGGGACGACTACCTGCTCGCGAAGACCGTCGATCCGCTCGACGACGTGGAGCGCGTGGTCCTGCACCGCCTGCGCAAGCCGCGCTGACGCTTCATCAGCCCGGGCGGACCCTCTGCCCGGACATGCGTGTACCTGGGATGTAAATCCATCCCAAGTATCTGCACAGCATGAAGATGAAGCATCGTTCAGGGCGCGCGTGGATGCGCGTTGCCGCCGCCGTGGCGCTGTCGGCGTCCGCCGCGTGCGGCGACCTGGCGACGGCCCCCGCGCCGGACGGCGACCGGCTGGCGGGCGTGGACGTGTCGCACTGGCAGGGCGCCATCGACTGGAACCGCGCGGCGGGCGACGGCGTCTCGTTCGCGTTCATCAAGGCCACGGAGGGTGGCGACTACGTGGACCCGGCGTTCGCGGCCAACTGGGCCGGCGCGGCGGCGGCGGGAATCCCGCGTGGCGCGTACCACTTCTACCGCCCGCAGACGGACGCAGCCGCGCAGGCGCAGCACTTCCTCCGAACCGTGCAGCTTCGCGCGGGCGACCTGCCGCCCGTGCTGGACGTGGAGGTGACGGACGGGCGCCCGGCGGCCGAGATCGCCGCGGGCGTGCGCACGTGGCTGCAGACGGTGGAGCGCGCGACGGGGCGCCGGCCCATCGTCTACACGCGCGCCTCGTTCTGGACGGGGCAGATGGGCGGCGGGTTCGGCGCGTATCCGCTGTGGGTGGCGCACTACGGCGCCGCGCAGCCGTCCATTCCCGCGGACTGGAGCCGCTGGGCGTTCTGGCAGCACTCCGACGCGGGCCGCGTGGCGGGCATCACCGGCGACGTGGACCTCAACTGGTTCGCGGGAAGCTGGGCCGACCTCCAGGCGTTCATCCAGACCGGCGCCTTCAGCCACGCGCCGTGAGCTGCCGTACGAGGAAAGGGGCAGACGCCGCTCTCGTGTCGTTGCAGGCTGCCCCCTGTAACCTGTCCCCTGTCCCCCGCAGTTCAGCGGTGCCGGTTGACGGAACCGCGCGCACCACATAGGTTTTCCGCGCACGGCCGGGGTCCCGGAAGGGGCGCCCGGCCGGTTTCCGTTTGGTGATCCTGATCAATCCGAAGCCGGTTTCGCGAGATATGCTCAAGCTGGGGATCGTGGGGCTGCCCAACGTCGGCAAGTCCACGCTGTTCAACGCCCTCACGGCGGCGGGCGCCGACGCGGCCAACTACCCATTCTGCACCGTGGAGCCCAACGTGGGCATGGTGGAGGTGCCGGACCCGCGCGTGGACCTGCTCGCCGAAAAGGTGCAGCCGCAGCGCGTTCTGCGCGCCACCGTGCAGTTCGTGGACATCGCCGGCCTGGTCAAGGGCGCGTCGGAGGGCGAGGGGCTGGGCAACCAGTTCCTGGCCAACATCCGCGAGACGGACGCCATCGTCCACGTGGTGCGCTGCTTCGACGACCCCGACGTGGTGCACGTGATGGGCTCGGTGGACCCCGTGCGCGACCGCGAGGTCATCAACCTGGAGCTGGCCCTGGCGGACTTGGCCGTCGTGGAGAAGCGGCTGGAGAAGGCCCGCAAGGCCGCGCGCGGCAACGACAAGGAAGCCCAGGCGGAGCTGGGCCTGCTGGAGCGGCTGAACGAGGCGCTGGGCGAGGGCCTGCCTGCCCGCACCGTGGACGCCAGCGACGACGAGCAGCGCATCCTGCGCTCGTACAACCTGCTCACGTCCAAGCCCGTGCTGTACCTGGCCAACGTGGCCGAGGACGACCTGCCGGAGGGCGACAACGCGCACGTGCGCGCCCTGCGCACGGCGGTGGAGGAGAGCGGTGAGCGCGCCGAGATCATCCCCATCAGCAGCAAGATCGAGAGCGAGCTGGCGGAGCTGGGCGACGAAGAGAAGCGCGAGTTCCTGGAGTCGCTGGGCATCACCGAGCCCGGGCTGCACACGCTCATCCGCGCGGGCTACCGGCTGCTGGGGCTGCAGGTGTACTTCACGGCGGGCGAAAAGGAAGTGCGCGCCTGGGAGATCCCCGTGGGGGCCAAGGCGCCGGAGGCCGCGGGCGTCATCCACAGCGACTTCGAGCGCGGCTTCATCCGCGCGGAGACGGTGAGCTTCGCCGACTTCGAGAAGATGGGCAGCGTCAAGGCCGCGCGCGACAAGGGCCTGATGCGCTCCGAGGGCAAGGAGTACGTCGTGAAGGACGGCGACATCCTGCTCTTTCGCTTCAACGTCTGAGCCGCTCCGGCGGTTCGGGACACCCGAAAGGGGCCGATGCGCTGAACCAGCCCGCATCGGCCCCTTCTCGCGTCCTATTCCCCAACGCAGACCATGACTTCCGGCCTCACCATCCGCCCCGCCGCGCCCGGCGACCTGCAGGCGATCGCGGCCATCTACAACGAGGGCCTCCGCGGGCGCGGCGCCACGTTCGAGACGCGGGAGCGCGCGGCGGCGGACGTCGCGGGCTGGCTGGGCGATCCGCGCCACCCGGTGCTCGTGGCGGATGACCCAGGTGAAATCGTGGGATGGATCGCGGCGAGCACGTACCGGACGCGAGAATGCTACGCCGGCATTGCAGAGTTCTCCGTCTACGTGGCGTCCACCGCCCGCGGGCGTGGCGTGGGCGACGCGCTCATGGCCGCGTTCCTCCCCGCGTGCGAAGCCGCCGGCCTGTGGAAGGTGCTCGCGCGCATCTTCCCGGAGAACGCGGCCTCGCTCGCGCTCTGCGCGCGCCACGGGTTCCGCGAGGTGGGCGTGTACCGCCGGCACGGCAAGCTGGACGGCGCGTGGCGGGACTGCATGATCGTGGAGCGGCTGCTCGGCGAGGCGACGATCGGGGTTGAAGCGGGCGAGGACGCGCGCGGCTGATCACCGCGCGGGGAGCATCGGCCCGCATCTTGATGAATGGAAACGGGGCGCGGCGGCGAGCCGCGCCTTTCTCGCACCCGCTCCGCGCTTTGCTGGTGACGAACGACTCTCGACTGAACCGCATCTTCCTGCGCCTGCTGGGGCAGCGCCGCACGGTGAACCGCCCGGACGCGGCGCCCGGCCGCCGCGCGAGCGACGTGGAGCCCCTGCGCGGCTGGCGGCCCGCGCTGCTCATTGGCCTGGGCATCGCCGTGGTGGACTGGATCACCAAGTGGATGATCACGTCGTCCATGGCGATCGGCGACTTTACGCAGGTGATCGAGGGGCGCGTGGCGTTCTGGCACGTGCGCAACCCCGCCATGATCCTCGGCCTGTGGGAGAACTTTCCCCTGGGCGCGCGCAAGGTGCTGGCGGTGACGGCGGCCGTGCTGGGCGCGCTGGTGCTGCTGCAGATCGTGGGACGCGCGCACCGCCTGCCGCGGCACCACCGCCGGTGGGCGTGGCTGTTCGTGGGGATGGTGCTGGGCGGGATGATGGGCAACCTGGGCGAGCGGCTGATCCACTGGGGCGTGACGGACTACCTGTCGTTCCGCTACGGCGAGTACTGGCTGCCGCCGGGCAACGTGGCGGACCTGTCGCTGTTCCTGTCCGTGCCCATGGCCATCCCCGTCGTGCTCTTCGAGCTGATGGGCCGTGCCCGCCGCGGACGCGGCGCCGTCCGGCCGCCCATGCAGACGGGCGGCCGCACGTCGGGGCCGCAGCCGGTGTAGGGGAGCCCTCACCCGCTCGCTGTCGCTCGCACCCTCTCCCGCAAACTGCGCGGGAGAGGGTGTATACTTCTACCGGGGTGCCTGCACGGAGGCGGAGTCCGGGCAGGGGCTGCTTTTCTCCCCTTTCCGCGAGGAACGAGCGGGGGCGGGCCGCTGCCGGCGCGAGCTTTCGTCGCTCCAAGATGAAGTTCTCCCTTCCCCCATGTCGTTTATGGGGGAAGGGTCGGGGATGGGGGGCGCTCCGCTCGGGCAGGGGTTGTCCTCTCCCCGCACGAACCGCATCTGCTCTCTCCATCCCCGCACAGTCGGCGGCTGGCGGGGTACCGTAGCGGGTGCCTATCTTGGGGCCGCCTTTTTTCAGCATCCCGAGCAGTCAACGATGGTCCCGGAATCCAAGCGGCAGCACCTGCAGTCCATCCTTCGCCAGTGCGGCTCCGTCGTCGTGGGGTACAGCGGCGGCGTCGACAGCGTGTTCCTGGCCCGCATTGCCGTCGAGGTGCTGGGCGCGGACAACGTGCTGGCCGTCACGGGCAAGAGCGACAGCGTGGCGTCGTGGATGGAAGACACGGCGCGCGACGTGGCGCGCGACTTCGGCATCCCGTGGCTGGAGCTGGAGACGCACGAGATCGACGACCCGCGCTACGCCGCCAACCCCAGCAACCGCTGCTACTTCTGCAAGAGCGAGCTGTGGGGGCGATTGACGGATCTGGCGCGTGACCGCGGCATCGGCGCGGTGCTGGACGGCAGCAACGCCGACGACGTGGGCGACCACCGGCCGGGCGCCGTGGCGGCGGAGGAGAACGCCGTCCGCTCCCCGCTGCTGGAGGCGGGGCTCACGAAGGCCGAGATCCGGGAGTGGTCGCGCGAGCTGGGGCTGCCCACGTGGGACCAGCCCGCCGCGCCCTGCCTGGCGTCGCGCATCCCGTACGGCATCCACGTCACGCCGCGGCGGCTGCGCGAGGTGGAATCCGCCGAGGTGGCGCTGCGCACGCTGGGCTTCCGCGACTTTCGCGTGCGCCATCACGACGGCGTCGCGCGGCTGGAGGTGCATCCCGCGGAGATCGGCCGCGCGGCGGAGCTGCGGCGCGAGGTGGCGGCCGCTGTGCGGAGCGCCGGCTTCACGCGCGTGCTCATCGACCTGCAGGGCTACCGCCGCGGCTCGCTGAACGAGGGGCTGGCCGGCGGGCAGCTGGTGCAGCTGGGGGCGTGGGGATGACGCCGGACGAGCGGATCGACCGGGCGGAGCGGGTGCTGGCCGCGCATGGCGTGTTCGGCGCGGAGGTTTCCGTCGAGGGGCACGAGCGCGAGATCGCGGCCGTGCGCGTGCCGGACGGCGCGTGGGCGCGGATGATGAGCGACGAGGGCGCCGCCATCGCGGCCGAGGTCAAGGCGCTGGGGTTCCGCTACGTGGCGCTGGACCTGGACGTGGACGACGGGCCCGCCGCCGCGCGGGACTGAGGCCATGGGGGACGACGTCGTCTACCTGGACTACGCGGCGACGTCGGCCCTGCGCCCGGACGCGGTGCACGACGCTGTCGCGCGCTACCTGCGCGACGTGGGCGCCACGCCCGGCCGCGCGGGACACCGCCGCGCCGTGGACGCCGGCCGCGTCCTCTTTCGCGCCCGGCGCGCGCTGGCCGCGCTCTTCAACGCGCCCGGTGACCCCGGGCGCGTCACGTTCCAGCTGAACGCCACGCACGCCCTCAACGTCGCGCTCCTGGGCCTGCTGGGGCCGGGCGACCGCGTCGTGCGGACGGCGTACGACCACAACGCCGTCCGCCGTCCCGTGCTGGCGCAGGCGGCGCGCGGCGTGGCGCAGACGGTGCTTTCCGGCGATTCATCCGGATCCATCGACCTGGACGAGGCCCAAACGGCGCTGGTCGGCGCCAAGGTGCTCGTCATCCCGCACGCCAACAACCTGCTGGGCGTGGCGCTGCCCGT
>NZ_DASURI010000682.1:0-3837 GCF_036280135.1 Longimicrobium sp. | reverse complement strand
GGAGGGCAAGCTTCGCGCGGAGCCGCGGTTCTCCCCCTCCCCCGCGACAGCGGGGGCAGGGGGCCGGGGGGAGGGGGCCTCTCGACGGGCGAGAGACACCCCGCCGGAGTGCACGATCCCGGCGTCCACAATGAAGGTCTCCTCTCTCCGCGAGGAACGAAGCGGGGAGAGGCCGGGAGAGGGGCGGCCTGCTGCCGGCGCGAACTCCCCAAATGCCGAGAGGGAACCCGTGCCGCAGCCCAAAACGGAGACAGCAAGCAACCGATGAAGAGCGTTCTCCTTCGGATCGTCGTTCTCCTGGCCGTCGCGCTGGCGGCGGCGCCGCTGCGGGCGGAGGACGGCTACGAGCTGTGGCTGCGCTACCCGCGCGTCACCGACGCCGCGCGCCTCGCGGAGTACCGCGCGGCGTTGCCGGCGATCGTCATCGACGCGCAATCCGCCACGCTGCGCGCCGCCCGCGACGAGCTGCGCCGCGGGCTGAACGGGCTGCTGGGCGCGGAGGTGCCCATCTCCGCGCGCGCGCCGCGCGGCGGCGCGTTCCTGGTCGCGGGGACGCCGGCGTCGTCCGCCGTCATCCGCTCGCTGCGGCTGGACGAGGCGCTGCGCGCGGCGGGCGACGAGGGATACGTCATCCGCACCGTGGACGTGGGCGGGCGTCGCGCGACCGTCATCGCCGCCAACCGCGACGTGGGCGTGCTCTACGGCACGTTCCACCTTCTCCGCCACCTGCAGTCGCACGCATCGCTGGCCGGCCTGTCCGCGGTGGAGTCGCCGCGGGTGGAGCGGCGCATCCTGGATCACTGGGACAACCTGGACCGCAGCGTGGAGCGCGGCTACGCCGGCCGCTCCCTTTGGGACTGGGACGCGCTCCCGAACACCATCGACCCCCGCTACACGGACTACGCCCGCGCCAACGCCAGCATCGGCATCAACGGCACGGTGCTTACCAACGTCAACGCCAACGCGCAGGTGCTCACCCCGGGCTACCTGCGCAAGGTCAGGGCGCTGGCGGACGTCTTTCGCCCGTACGGCATCCGCGTGTACCTCACGGCCCGCTTCAGCGCGCCCATGGAGATCGGCGGGCTGCGGACCGCGGACCCGCTGGACCCCGCCGTCCGCGCCTGGTGGAAGGCCAAGGCGGACGAGATCTACCGCGTCATCCCCGACTTCGGCGGCTTTCTCGTCAAGGCCAACTCCGAGGGGCAGCCCGGCCCGCAGGACTACCGCCGCACGCACGCCGACGGCGCCAACATGCTGGCCGAGGCCGTGGCGCCCCACGGCGGCATCGTCATGTGGCGCGCGTTCGTCTACTCCGCGGAGGAGCCCACGGACCGCGTGAAGCAGGCGTACGACGAGTTCCATCCGCTGGACGGGCGGTTCGCGGAGAACGTACTCGTCCAGGTGAAGAACGGGCCGCTGGACTTTCAGCCCCGCGAGCCGTTCCATCCGCTCTTTGGCGCCATGCCGCGGACGCCGATGATGCTGGAGCTGCAGGTCACGCAGGAGTACCTGGGGCAGGCCAGCGACCTGGTCTACCTGGCGCCGATGTGGGAAGAGGTGCTGGACGCGGACACCTACGCCCGCGGCGAGGGATCGACCGTGGCGCGCGTCGTGGACGGCTCGCTGGAGGGCCACCGGCTGACGGGCATCGCGGGCGTGGCGAACACGGGGACGGACCGCGACTGGACGGGGCACCCGTTTCACCAAGCCAACTGGTACGCGTTCGGCCGATTGGCGTGGGACCCGGCGCTTTCGTCCGCCGGGATCGCGGACGAGTGGATCCGGATGACGTTCACGGACGATCCGGCGTTCGTCGCGCCCGTCAGGCGGATGATGCTGGGGAGTCGCGAGGTGGCCGTGAACTACATGACGCCGCTGGGCCTGCATCACATCATGGCCCGCGACCACCACTACGGCCCCGGCCCGTGGGTCACGGGCGGCCGTGCGGACTGGACGAGCGTCTACTACCACCGGGCGGACACGCTGGGGATCGGCTTCGACCGCACGCCGACGGGCAGCAACGCCGTCAGCCAGTACTTCGCCCCGGTGCGGGATCGCTTCGCGGACCGGCGGACGGTGGGCGACTCGCTGCTGCTCTGGTTCCACCGCGTGGGGTGGGACGAGCGGATGGCGAGCGGGCGCACGCTGTGGGAGGAGCTGGTGCACCGCTACAGCGCGGGCGTGGACAGCGTTCGCGCCATGCGCCGGACGTGGGATGCGCTGGCGGGACGGATCGACGGGGAGCGGCACGCGGCCGTGGCGCAGCGGCTGGCGACGCAGGAACGGGTGGCGCGCTGGTGGCGCGACGCGTCGCTGCTGTACTTCCAGCAGTTTGCGGGAAAGCCCATTCCGCCCCAGTATGAACGTCCCGCGCGCCCGCTGGAGTTCTACACGGCGCACACCAGCGACCAGATCCCCGACTTCTGAGCCACCCGTGACCACGCCGCCCTCCTCCCGCCTGACCGCCGCGCGCTCCCTGGGGCGCAGATTGATGGGCCGCCAGGAGGCCGGCCTGGTGCTGGTGACAGCGGCGGTGGCGGCCGCGCTCACGCTTTTCGCCGGCAGCCACCTGGACCGGCGCACGGGCGAGACCATCAACGACTTCTGGAACAGCCACACGCTGGTCCAGACGGCCACGGACGCCAGCTTTTTCGCCATCATGGCCGTGGGCGCCACGGTGGTGATCATCTCCGGCGGCATCGACCTGTCCGTGGGCTCCATCTACGCCCTGAGCGGCGTGGCGTCGGCGCTGCTGCTGCGGGCCATGGGCCCCATGCCGGACGCGGCGACGGTGGGGGTGGCGCTGCTGGTCTGCGCGGGGGTGGGGACGCTGTGCGGGATGGTGAACGGCGCGCTCGTCGTGGGTCTCAAGGTGCACCCGTTCATCATCACCCTGGGGACGATGTGGATCCTCCGGGGCATCGCGTTCGTGGCCACGCGGGCGGAATCCATCCTCCTTCCCGAGGCGCTGACGGGGTTCGCCAAGGCGCCGCTGGGGCTGGGGGGTGGGCTGTATCCCGTGCCCATGCTGCTGATGCTGATGGTGACGGTGGCCGGCGCGCTGTACCTCACGCGGACGGTGCCGGGGCGCCACGTGTTCGCGTTTGGCGGGAACCTGGAGGCCAGCCGGTTCGCCGGGCTGCCGCTGGGGCGCATCCAGATCGGCGTGTTCGCGCTGTCGGGGCTCACGGCGGGGCTGGCGGCGTTCCTGGGCGCGGGGTTCTACGGCAGCGTGTCGTCGGGCGATGCGCAGGGGTACGAGCTGTACGTGATCGCGGCGGCGGTGGTGGGGGGCGCGTCGCTGGTGGGCGGGCGGGGAAGCGCGTTCGGCGCGATGCTGGGGGCGCTGCTGATCGTGCTGTTCCGGCAGAGCATCCGCACGCTGCGCTTCGACCAGAACTATGAGTGGATCGTGGTGGGCTGCGCCATCATCGTGGCCGTGGTCATCGACCAGTGGAGCGCCCGCGCCGCCGCCCGTCGCCTGGCCCGCGCGGCGGAGGCCGTGCCCGCGGGGGAGAGCCGGGTGGCGGCGGCGTGAGGGCTGGGAAGTGCGGAAGTGCGGAAGTGCGGAAGTGCGGAAGTGCGGAA
Organism: Longimicrobium sp.; assembly: GCF_036280135.1. Classification (GTDB taxonomy): domain Bacteria; phylum Gemmatimonadota; class Gemmatimonadetes; order Longimicrobiales; family Longimicrobiaceae; genus Longimicrobium. The sequence goes on along the minus strand of NZ_DASURI010000682.1, from coordinate 249 downwards.
GTGCGGAAGTGCGGAAGTGCGGAAGTGCGGAAGTGCGGAAGTGCGGAAGTGCATGAGTGCGGAAGTGCGGAAGTGAACGGATGGGCAGGGCGGGGATGATGCGCGGGAGCAGCGACTCGTCGCGGGCGGAGCGCCCCCCTCCCCGACCCTCCCCCACAAACTGCGTGGGGGAGGGAGGTGGGCCCGCGCCCGGAGGGCAGCCCGCTCCGCGAGGAACGAGCGGGGAGGGGCGGGTTGCTGCCGGCGGGA
>NZ_DASURI010000681.1:0-2684 GCF_036280135.1 Longimicrobium sp. | reverse complement strand
CCCGCCACGGGCAGCGCCACGGCAAGGGTCACCAGGCCCGCGATGAACGGCGCGGCCATGCCCTGCACGGCGTCGACGTAGGCCAGGCGGCGGCGGACGAACGAACGGGTCTGGATGTATCCGAACGCCGCGGCGGCCACGGCGATGGCAAGCGTGATCATGGTGTTTCTCCGGGTCGCTCTCGGTGGATGCCGCGCGCATCAGTGCGGCGCCCCGATGCATACGGGCGCCCATCGCCGCGAGTTTCAGCGGATGCGCATCCGCATCGGATTCCCATCCCCGGACGGGCGCCGCGCGTTGCAGCGGGCGGAGTCGCGGAGCATATTCCGTGGACGCAGCACGCCGCATCTCCCCCATCCGCCCCGCCCGCATGATCGAAGTCCAGGAGCTCACCAAGCGCTACGAGGGCCGCACGGCCGTGGACCGGCTCACCTTTACCGTCCGCGGCGGCGAGATCCTGGGGCTGGTGGGGCCCAACGGGGCGGGAAAGACCACCACCCTGCGCGCCCTGGCCGGCATCCATCCGCCCACCTCGGGCACCGTGCGCATTGCCGGGCACGACGTGGAGCGCGACGCCATCGCCGCCAAGCGCCTGCTGGCGCTCATCCCCGACGAGCCGCAGCTGTTCGCCAGCCTAACGGTGTGGGAGCACATGGACTTCACGGCGCGCGTGTACGGCGTGCGCGACTGGCAGCCCGCGGCGGAACGGCTGCTGACGGAGCTGGAGCTGCTGGACCGCCGCGACAGCATGGCCGACGAGCTGTCCAAGGGGATGCGGCAAAAGGTGGCCGTGGCCAGCGCGCTGCTGCACGAGCCGCAGGCCCTGCTGCTGGACGAGCCGCTGACGGGGCTGGACCCGCGCGGTATCCGCACGCTGTACGACGCCCTGCGCCGGCGCGCGGCGGCGGGCGCGGCCGTCATGCTCTCGTCGCACCTGCTGGGACAGATCGAGGGCCTGTGCACGTCGTTCCTCATCGTGCGCCAGGGACAGCTGCTCTTTCACGGCAGCCGCGACGCGCTGCGGGACCGCTACGCCGACGAGGTGGGCGCCGGCGCGTCGCTGGAGGACATCTTCTTTCACGTGACGGAGGGACACGCGTCCGACGCCGCGCCGTCGGCGGACCCGCGGGCGGAGGCCGTGGCGTGAACCCCGGGCTGCGGTTCCTGCTGCGGGCGTCCGTACGCGGCTTCTTTCGGCGGACGGGACGGCGGATGCGCACGCTGCGCGGCTTTGTCTCCACCGTCTTTGGCGTGCTGCTGTTCGTGGTGCTCATCGGCACGCAGGTGATGGCGGTGCTGATGGACCGCACCCCGTCGCGCGACCACGGCGGCACCGTGATGATGGTCTCCGTGGCGCTGATGGTGCTGCTGGTGCCGTCGCTGCTGGCCGCCGACGCGCCGTTCTTCTGGCCGCACGAGGTGCAGTTCCTGTTTCCCGCGCCCCTCACGCGACGCGAGCTGCTGCTGTACCAGGTGGTGCGCAGCGGATGGGTGCAGGCGCTCAGCGGGCTGTGGGTGGGGCTGATGGGCATGCGCGCGGCCATCCATCCCCTGGCGTCGCTGGCCACGGGCGTGCTGGCGATGACCTACCTGTTCGTCCTCACGAGCCTGGTGGGCCTGGCCAAGCTGGCCCTGGGCGACCGCCTGCCGCCCCGCGCGCGCACCGTGGCCAGGCCCGTGCTGGCGCTGGGGGCCGTCGCGGCGGCCTTCGCCTTCTACCGGCGCACGCAGGCCGTGGGCCTGGGCGACGCCGTGGGCGAGGCGTTCGCCAGCACGTGGATGCGCGTGGTCACGCTGCCCACGCGCCCCCTGGGCGAGGCCTTTGCCGCGCGCACCTGGGGCGAGGCGCTGGCGTGGATGGCGGCCTGCGCGGGGCTCATCGGCATCACGGCGGCGGCGACGCTGGCCATGGACGTGGACTTTCGCGAGCGGTCGCTGGTGTCCAGCGCCAGGCGGTTCGAGCGGCTGCGGCGAATGCGGGCCAGCCGCGCGGGCTTTGGCGCGGCGGCGCCGGCGCGGCGGCGCCTGCGGGTGCCCGCGTTCGGCTTCCTGGGGCCCGCGGCACCCCTGGCGCGGCGGCAGGTGTACGAGCTGGGGCGGGGCCTGCGGACGCTGTGGAGCCTGCTGTTCACGGCCGTGCTGGCGTTCTTCTACGTGATCGTCATGCCCAGCGTGATGAACGACGCCATGGGCCGGCTGGGGATCACGCTGGTGGTGCTCGTCATCGTCTTTCCCCTGCTGGCCAGCGGCGGGTTCGCCATCGACTTTCGCCGCGATCTGGAGCGGATGGCGTACCTGCGCTCGCTCCCCGTGCGCCCCCTGGCCGTGGCCGTGGGCCAGGTGTTCACCTCCGCGGCCATCATCGCCCTCGTGAACGTGGCGCTGCTGGTGGGCGCGGCGGCCCTGGCGGACTGGCGCGTGCGGCCGGAGTTCGCCATCCTGGCCGCCGTGGGCGCCATCCCCGTCGCGTGGCTGGCGGTAACGCTGGAGAACTGGCTCTTCCTGCTCTTTCCCACGCGCACGCAGGCGGACGGCGGCCAGCAGAACGCCTTCATGGGCAAGCAGATCGTCAAGCTGCTGTTCAAGCTGATCGTGCTGGGGCTGGTGGCCCTCGCGGCCGCCGGCGTGGCCGTGCTGGGCAGCTGGCTGGGCGGCTCCCTGGCCGCCGCCGCCGGCGTGGTGCT
>NZ_DASURI010000680.1:0-8850 GCF_036280135.1 Longimicrobium sp. | reverse complement strand
GGATCGGGCGAGAGATGACGTCGCGGGTCCCCAGCCGGAGCGAATGAATTCGCCGCTGGAAAGGCACGAAGTCCGCCTGCGCGGACTGCCCCGGAAAACGCCGCCCCGGTGCACCGGGGCGGCCTTTGTGCACGTTCCGCCGGCGGCCGGGTGGCGGCCCGTGTGGGCGGTTGAAGCCTCGTTCGCGGAGCGCGTCGGCGCGAGACGGGGCTTATGGCAGTCCCAGCGGCGGGTTTACCCGCTCCGGCTGCGGGGGTCGACCTCCGCTCCTCCCTACTCGTCCCCTCCCCCCACTACCTCCCGCACGGCCGCCGCGGGGCTCGTCAGCCGCAGCAGGCTCACCCGGCGCTCCTCCGTCGTCTCTACCCGCAGCTCCATCCCGCCGTCGAAGCTCACCACCGGCACGCGGTCACCCACCTCCGGCACCCGGCCCAGCGTGCCGAAGACGAACCCGCCCACCGTGTCGAACTCCTCCTCGGGAATGCGCAGGCCAAAGCGCTCGTTCACCTCGCTGATGAGCACGCCCGCGTCGATCAGCACGTCGCCCTCGGGGGTGGACGAGAACTCGGGCTCCACCTCGTCGAACTCGTCGTTGATCTCGCCCACGATCTCCTCCAGCAGGTCCTCCAGCGTCACCAGGCCGTACGTGCCGCCGAACTCGTCCAGCACGATCGCCAGGTGCACCGCCTGCCGCCGCAGCTCGCTCAGCAGCTCGTCCACGGGCTTGGTGTCGGGGACGAAGTAGACGGGGCGCAGGATCTCGTGCACGTCGAACGGCCCGCCGGCCACGCCGCCGCGCTCGTGGAGGATGCGCAGCAGGTCCTTCGTCAGCACCACGCCCAGCACGGAGTCGATCGTCCCCTCGTACACGGGGAGCCGCGAGTGGCCCTCCACCGTGGCCACCTCCAGCAGCCGCGCCAGCGACACGTCCAGGGGCACGGCCACCATCTCCGTGCGCGGCGTCATCACCTCACGCACCACCGTCTCGCTGATCTCAAAGACGCCGCGCAGCATCTCGCGCTCGTCGTTCTCCATGTCGCTGCCGCCCCCCGCCTCGCCCGGGTGGGTCACGAGCAGCCGCAGCTCCTCGGGCGTCTGGATGAGCGGATGGAAGTTCGTGGAGTGAACGCCGAACAGGCGCACCACGCCGCGGACGACGAAGTTCAGGGGCCAGGTGAGCGGGGTCAGGACCCAGGACAGGGCGCGCAGGGGCGGCACGGCCAGGTGCGCCGTGATCCACTCCGCGCGGTGGACGGCCACCAACTTGGGCACCTGCTGGCCCAGCGTGGCGTGGAGGAGCGAGACGCCGAAGAGGGCGATGAAGACGGCGACGGCCATGCTGGAGCCCAGCCCCACGCCGAACAGGCGCACGGGACCGCTGCCGATGACGGGGACGAGGTAGGCGCGGGCCAGGAGCACGGACTGCCAGCCGAGGGCCACGGACGCCAGCGAACGGGCGACCTGGGCGGCAAAGACCAGCTCTTCCAGCCGGTCCAGCGCGGGCAGGACGCGCGCGGCGTGCTGGTCGCCCCGGCGGATGGACTGCTCGATGCGGATGCGGCGAACCGCGATGAGGGCGAACTCCGCGGCCACCAGGAAGGCGTTTGCCGCGACGAGCGCAAGGATGGTGAGTAGGGAAAAACTGCCGGGGTCGGGATCCATGGATTGGATTCAGTTGTTCCGCGCCCGGGGAGCCCCGGGGCTGCGGAGCGGGCGTCCGGCGGCGATCCGGGAGGCGGATGGTTCCGCCTCCCCGCGCCGCCGGGCGTTGCCCGTCTTCAGGCCGCGGCGGACTCCTGCTCCACCCCGGCATCCGGCGCGGACGCCGCGCCGGCGTTGGCGATCACCGGGCTGCAGAACCGCAGGCCGATGCTCTCCAGCTCCTTCAGCTCCCGCTCCTTGAGCGCCGGGTAGCGCTCCTGCAGGAACTCGATCGTATCCTTCATCCACTCCGCCTGCTGCTCGCGCGTCGCCTGCATGACGCCGCAGCGGTGGATGTGGCCAAACAGCTCGTTGCGCGCCTCGTCCATCGCCGTGGGGCGGCTGGGAGCGGCGGCGCTGCTGCGGTTGCGGTCTCGGTTTCGGCTCAAGGGGCCTCCATAACACGGTGAACCGTCCCTCCGCGGAGGGCGCGGGAGATTGAACATTGGTTCCAGCCGGGGGAGTATAGCGACTTTGCGGCCCCGGCGAAACCGGGGCCGGACCCACCCGGTCCGGGGATTGCGCGTCTGTAACGGCAGATGATTCCGCGCGGCGAGCCGCCGCACGCGTACTGATACCCTCAACGCCGGATTTGTGCCCCTGAGCAGCCTTTCCGACGCCATCCGCGCCCGCCCCGGCCGCCACGTGCGATGGCGCGACCTGGACCTGCGCACGCACCAGGCGGACTTTGGCCCCTACCGCATCCACTGGGCCGAGGCCGGCGGGGGCGACGACGCCGTCGCCCTGGTGCACGGGCTGTCCGGTTCTTCGCGCTGGTGGGCCCGCAACATCGGCCCGCTGACCTCGAAGTACCGCGTGCTCATCCCGGACCTCATCGGCTTCGGGCGCAGCCGCGTGGGCATCCGCGCCCTCCCCGACGTACCCGGCGTGGCCCACGTGCTGGGGCAGTGGCTCAGCTTCGCAGCCGGGGGACCGGCGTACCTGGTGGGCCACTCCATGGGTGGGCAGATCGCCATCCACCTGGCCTCGCGCGAGCCGGAGCGCATCAAGCGCCTGGTCCTCGTCGACGCCGCGGGCCTGCCCCGCCCCCTCACGCCGCGCCACGTGATGCGCTTTGCGTACGAGGTGGCGCCGCCGCGGCAGTGGGGCGACCCCACGTTCCTGCCCATCATCCTGGGCGACGCCTTTTCCGCCGGCGCGTGGACGGTGCTGCGCGCCCTGCGCAACATCCTGCGCGACGACGTGCGGCCCCTGCTGGCGGACCTGCGCGTGCCCACGCTGCTGCTGTGGGGCCAGCGCGACACCATCATCCCGCTCTCCCACGGCGAGCAGATGCGCCAGCTCATCCCCGACTCGCGGCTGCTGGTGCTGCGCGGCGCCTTTCACAACCCCATGGTGGACGCGCCGCACGAGTTCAACGAGGCCGTGCTGCGGTTCCTGTCCGGCGAAGAGGTGGGCGAGTGACGATCCTCCCGCGGGCGGACGAGCCGGTGCGGCAGATGCCCGCGGACCCGCGGCGCCTGGCCCTGTGCGCGGCGCAGTGGGCGCGGACGCACCGCGTGCGGGCGGGCGGATGGAACCTGCGCTACCGCGAGGCCGGCGAAGGGCCGCCGCTCGTGCTCATCCACGGGCTGGGCTGCTCCACGGACTACTGGGTGCGCAACGGCGCGTGGGTCGCGTCGGCGGGGTACCGCGTGCTGGCGCCGGACCTGCCCGGCTTCGGGCGCACGGAAGGGCCGCGGGCGGGGCTCAGCATCGTCAAGCAGGCGTACGCCGTCTCCGTCTTTGCCGAGGCGCTCCAGCTGGGGCCCGCGGCGTACCTGGGACACTCGCTGAGCTGCCAGACGGTGCTGGAGCTGGCGTGCACGGAGCCGGCACGGGTGTCGGCGCTGGTCCTGGCCGCGCCCACGGGCGACCGGCGCAAGAAGCGGCTGGTGCGCGAGGCCATCGGCTTTTTGCGCGACATCCCGCGCGAGCCGCCGTCGCTGGTGCCCATTGTGGCCGACGCGTACCTGCGGGCGGGCCCCCTGCGCTGGACGCGCACGTGGTTCGCCGGCAAGCGCCACGACGCGTTCGAGGCGGCCCGGGGCGTGGAGGCGCCGGCCATGGTGATGGTGGGCGCGCGGGACCCCGTCGTCTCCGCCCCCTTTGCCCGCGCCATCGCGGATGCCATCGGCGGCGCGCGGATGCGCATCATCCCCGACGCGGCCCACGCGCTGATCTACGACGAGCCGGCGGGGTTCAACGGCGCGGTGGTGGAGTTCCTGGACGAGGTGGTGAAGCGGAAGGGCCCTCACCCGCTCGTCTAGGCTCGCACCCTCTCCCGCAGACTGCGCGGGAGAGGGTGTATACCTCGACGAGCCGTGGTGCGCGATGGACAGTACGAGCATGGCGGGGCGGGCGAGCCGGACCAGTTGAGCCCCGTCGCGCCGCGCGGCTCCCGCCGAGCGAATGAATTCGCCGCTGGAACGGCACGAAGCCCGCCTGCGCGGACTGCCCCAGCGAAGGGCCGCCGGAGTGCACCGGGGCGAAGTTCGCGCAGTTGAAGCCTCACGCCGTTTGTGAGGCTTTCCGCTGTCGTTGCGGCGACTTCAGTCGCTCCGTCGCGGGCCCCGCCCTCTACCCCAGCCGCTCCGCAATGGACCACGCCAGCAGGGGCACCATGATCTCGTGGTGGCCCGTGATGGCGTAGCCGCGGCCACCGCCCGTGCGCGTGGGGCGCTCCACGACGTTCACCCGCGGACGGTAGTGGCGCTGCATGTCCAGGTCGCACGCCGTGAACGCGCGCGGCGCGCCCCCGTTCAGGTTGCGCGCCACGGTGAGCGCCTTGAGGAACACCTCCGGCATCACCACGGCCGACCCCACGTTCACCACCACACCGCCGTCGTCCAGCCCCACGAGCGCCTGCGCCAGCCGGCGGAAGTCGCGGTGCCCCGTGTCGCCGATGGCGGCGCCGTCCGCCGCGGGGTGCTGGTGGATGATCTCCGCGCCCAGCGCCGGGTGCAGCGTGTACTGCACGCCCAGCCGGTGCGACTGCAGCAGCAGCGAGAGCTCCGGATAGGCGAGATCGTCGCGCGCGGCCAGGTCGCGGGCCAGCGACTCGCCCATCCCCCATCCCTGCTCCATCCCGCGGCGAAAGGCGCCGTTCATGTCGCGCCCCGTCTCGTCCGCCATCCCGAAGCTGCCGTCCGTCAGCCCGGCCTCCACGTCCTCGCTGGTGCCGCCCCAGCGCGCCATCTCGTAGTCGTGCACCCCGGCGGAGCCGTTGCTGGCCACGTGCGTGATGGCGCCCCGCCGCATCAGGTCGATCAGCACGGGGGCAAGGCCCGTCTTCACGACGTGGCCGCCCAGCATCCACAGCACCGTCCGCCGCTTTTCCACCGCGCCCACGATGGCGTCCACGACGGCCAGGAACGACTCGGCCTGCAGGATGCGCGGCAGCGAGCCCACGAACGCGCCGAAGGTGCGCGCGGCGGGGTCCGCCGGGGGGGGCGCGGCGAACTGCTCGGCGAGCACCTTGTTGGGCCGGCCGCCCACGGGCACGGTGCGCACACGCGAAAGGTCCGCCTCGGGCACGCTGCCCGGGGCGGACCTCCGCTCGTCTGGATGGGGATGTTCGTCAGTCATCCCCCGAAAATGCGCGCTCGCCGGCCCGCGCGCTACGTCCGCCCGCTCAGGTGCCGGGGCGGTACGAGCGCAGGCGCATGACGATGTCCCCGCCGATGGGGATGCCCTGCGTGCGGATGAGCACGGGGATGCGGTGCGCGTCGTCGCTGAAGTGCACCTCGGCGCGGCCGCCCTCGCCAAAGATCCCGCCCGCGCGGATCACCGGCCGCACGACGATGGTGCGAAACCGGCCCGCCGGCACCTCCACCGTCTCCTTGCGCAGCACCTGGATGACGACGGGGTTGCCGTCCGGCTTGAAGTAGTGCGGCAGCGAGTAGGTGGCGCCCACCTCCAGCGGCAGCGTGCGCGCGTAGTACAGGAACGACAGGTCGTCCAGCGGCTGGCTGGTGGGGATGGAACCCGTCTCGCCGTTCTCGCGGCGGAAGGTGCGCCGCGCCGCGTCAAAGTCGTACGTGCGGTTCCGGCGGTAGCGGCCTTCCTGCAGGTTCTGGTGAAACCGGCGCGAGAACAGCCCGTCCGTGTCGATCCACGACTCGTACCGGTCGTTCAGCCGGTACAGCCGGTTGCCGCCGGCCAGCGTCATCACCGCGTGGAACGCCGGCTCCCCGCCGATGCGCTCGATGCCCGTGATGGACAGGCTGCCGCTGCCCACGTTGAACACGCCCAGCTTTACCTGGTAGGTGGCCTGCTCGCCGGCCGCGAACGGCAGGCGCCGCTGCGCGTCCGCCGGTTCGGCGCGCGCCAGCCCGGCCGCCAGCAGGGCCGCGCCCAGGGCGACGGCCAGCCGGCTCCGCTTGATCCTGGTCATCCCGTTCATGCCTGTCTCGCGTTTATCGTTTCCACGGCGGCGCGTTCGGCCCGCCGGTTCATTCCAATGCGGAGGGCGCGGCCGTCCTGCTCCGCGCCCTCACCGCGTCCGCCGTCAGCAGGCCGCGGCGAGCGCCAGGGCCCGCCTACTCCGGCTGATCCGCGGGTCCGGACGGTTCCGCCGAGCCCGGTTGATCCGGCGGATCACCCGGACTGCCCTCGCGCCTGCCCCGCTTGCGGTTGCGGCGCGACGGCCGACGCTTGCGCTCGCGCGGCTCCGCGGACCCTTCCGCACCGTCCGCCCCCGCCGCCTCGGCGCCATCCGCCGTACCCATCGGCTCCGCGGAAGACTCCGCCGACGCGTCGGAAGCCTGCGAGGCAGCCGGCCGCTTGCGCCGCGGACGGCGCTTGGCCTTGGCCCGGGGCTGCGGCTCCGTCCCGTCGACGACATCCGCCGTCTCCGACGGCTCCATCCCCTGCGACGTTTCAGCCGTCCGCATTTCGACACGGGGACGCTCCGTTCGCGGCCGCTGCCGGGCCGGGCGCTCCGCCGACGTCCGCTCCTCCGTCGATGGCTCGGTCGCGGGACGGTCCGCCGCCGGGCGATCCGCGGAGGCGCGCTCGCTTCGGTTCCGCCGCCGTCCTTCGCGCGGCCCGTCGCCCCTGCCCTCGCGCGGCGCTCCCTCGCGAGGCCCGTCCGCGCGAGCCGACTCCGCGCGAGCCGAATCACCACGCGGGGCGTCCTGCCTCGCCGGCGCGGACTGCGGCGGCGCGGCGGCGGCCGATGCGGGCGCGGGCTCGGCGGCGGGGACCATGCGGGCCAGGCGCGGCGCGCGGCGGACCAGCTCCCACGTCTCGCGCAGGGTGGGCCACGGGGTAAAGCGCGTGTCGCGGTCGCGGCGGTTGTAGCGCAGCTCCACGTCCGCGCGGTCGGCGCGGCGCGTGTGCGGGGCCACCGCCATCAGCAGCTCGGCGTTGGCCGCCCACCCCTGGCGCGTGAGCAGCGGCGCGCCCTCGCGGTCCTGCAGGGCGCGCTTGATCACGTGCACCCGGTACGCGCGAAAGCCGGACATGGGATCGCCGCCCTCCTTGGGCAGGCGCTTGCGGCCCAGCAGCCAGGGCAAGCCCCGCCGCGACCAGCGCAGGCCGCGCGGCAGCTCGGCGTCCACCCCCGCCACGGCCGATCCCACCACGTCCGCCCCGCCTTCCAGCTTCCTGACCAGGGCGGGGATCTCCTCCGGCGGCTCCGTGAAGTCCGCCTGCAGCACCACGGCGATGTCGCGCTTGGGATGCGTGGAGCGCGCGACCGTCTCGCGCAGCAGCCGCTCCAGGGCCGCCGCGTACCCGGCCGTCCGGTCGTTCCGCAGCAGGGTGAGCGGGAGGACCTTTTCGTACGGCGCCAGCACCTCGGCCGTGGCGTCGGTGGAGCCGTCGTCCAGGACGATGAGGTGAAAGTCGCGGCGGAACTCGGTCATCACCTGGCGAATGCGCCAGAGCAGGACCCCCACGGTCGGCGCCTCGTTCAGCGCCGGAATGCAGATGTAGATCACGCGCCGTCCTGTTCCGCGTCGTCGACGGCGGGCCCGCCGTCCTGTCGGGAAATACCCTGTTGCGCCGTTTCCGGTTCCGGCGGAGGCTTGCTCTTCCAGCGGCGATGGAACCAGAAGTACTGCTCCGGCGCCTCGCGGATGTGCGATTCCAGCCGCGCCGCCAGCTCCGCCGTGAGGGCCTGGATGTCCGCCTCCAGGTCGCCCGTCCGCGCGACCGGGACGCGCGTTCCCTGCACCTCGTAGCGCACGCCCGCGCCCGGAAGCCGCCGCGCCACGCAGGCGAACACGGGCGCGCCGAACTTGAGCGCGAAGAGCGCCGGGCCCCGGTGCGTGGACGCAGGAACGCCGAAGAAGGGGACAAAGACGCCCGCCTTGCGCGCGTCCTGGTCACCCACGATGCCCACGACGCCGTTCCTGCGCAGCGCGCGCGGCACGGCGCGGGGCGCGTCGCGCTGGACGATGGTCTCCACGCCCAGGCGGCGGCGCGTGGCGTCCAGCCGCTGGTCCACCAGCAGGTTGCCCTGGCGCCGGACGATGGCGCTGATGGGCACGCCCCGCGCGGCCACGGCGGCGGCGGCGATCTCCCAGTTCCCGTAGTGGCCCGTGACCAGGATGCATCCCTTTCCCTCGGAGAGCGCATCCTCCATCTCGTCCCAGCCGCGGGTGACGGTGCGGTCCACGACGGCCCGCGGGTCCAGCTTGGCCAGGCGCAGCATGGCGGCGGCCTCGCGGCCCAGGTGCTGGTACGCGCGGCGGCACACGTCCTGTCGCCACGCCTCCGTCTGCTCCGGAAAGGCCAGGCGCAGGTTCTGCTCCACGGTGGCGCGGCGGATGCCCAGCCGGTGCACGGCGCCGCCCAAGCGCGCGCCGAACCGGTCCGCCGCGCCTTCGGGAAGCGTGCTCACGGCCGATTCCAGCGTGCGGGCCAGCGCGTATTCCACCCGGTGCCGCGGCTTGTGCCGCGCGTCCTGCCGTTGCTCGTCCGCCACGGGGTCCTGATTGCGAGAAAGCCGGCCCGGAGCGCGCTCCGGACCGGTCGGTTGATAACGTCCGACGCCGCGATTCGGGACGCCGCGGTAACTCGACAGGCGTCGCTCCGCGCCCGCTCGTGCTGTCATTCTGAGCAGAGGCGCTCGCTGGATCCGTCCCGGCCTGGATGCCCGCGGCGCCGACCGAGGAACCTGGCCGCGCCGTGCGGGATCTC
>NZ_DASURI010000679.1:0-11208 GCF_036280135.1 Longimicrobium sp. | reverse complement strand
GAGCTCTTCCACTTTCCGCTCACCACTCGATACCAGACGCACTGCTTCCTGCTTGAACTCGCGCGTGAACTGCCTTCGCTTCTCGGCCATGGTCACCTCCTGCCCGTAACCTACGGGCTTATCTTGGTGTCCACCAAGCCGGGGCAATCCTACGCAGTCGCAGTACTGCTGCCTCTGCTCCCTCTGCGTGAGGAAATCGCTTTTGATCCTTCACCGGTAGCCGGCCGCCTGCAGGTTGAACAGCTCCGCGTATCGGCCTTCGAGGGCCAGCAGCGACTCGTGCGTGCCCTCCTCCAGCACGCGTCCGTTCTCCAGCACGAGGATGCGGTCCGCCATCCGCACGGTGGAAAAGCGGTGGGAGATGAGGATGGCCATCTTGCCCTCCGTCAATTCCGCGAACCGGCGGAACACCTCGTACTCCGCCCGGGCGTCCAGCGCCGCCGTGGGCTCGTCCAGGATGAGCAGCTGCGCGTCGCGCATGTACGCGCGGCCCAGGGCCACCTTTTGCCACTGGCCCCCGGACAGGTCCACGCCCCCGTCAAAGCGCCGTCCCAGCATCTGCCGGTAGCGCGCGGGGAGCGTCTCCACCACCTCCGCGGCCAGCGACCGCTCCGCCGCGTCGATCACCCGCGCGTGTTCGTCGCCTTCGCCCCGCGCGAGCTCCGCGATGCGCCCCACGGCGATGTTCTCCTCCGCCGTCATGTCGTAGCGCACGAAGTCCTGGAAGATCACGCCCACCTGGTCGTGCAGGTCCGCGGGGTCGTACTCCGCCAGGGGCCGGCCGTCCAGCAGCACCACGCCGCGCGCAGGCTCGTACAGCCGCGCCAGCAGCTTGGTGATAGTCGTTTTTCCCGCGCCGTTCTCGCCCACGAGGGCCAGCCGTTCACCGGGGCGGATGCGAAAGGAGATGCCGCGCAGCACCCACGCGGGATCGTCGTCCGGGACGTCGGTGGCGGGTACGGGGCCCTCCGCCGTCTCCGGGTAGCGGAACCACACGTCGCGGAACTCGAAGCCCTCGCGGAACGGCCGGGGAAAGGGGCGCGCCCGTGCCGGCCGGGCGATGGCGGGCTTCATGGCGAAAAAGATGAACAGGTCGTCCAGGTACAGCGCCTGCTCGTACAGGTCCGTCGTGGAAAGGAGCGTTCGCTGCACCAGGTCGCGCGAGCGGGAGAACGTCCCCGAGAGCAGCGTCAAGTCGCCCAGGGTGAGCCGGCCCAGCACCGTGCGGTAGACGATGGTGGCGTACGCCGCGTAGTAGCCCAGCGTGGAAAGGAGCGAAAGGCCCGTTCCGGCCAGGTTGCGGCGGATGGCGAGCCCGCGGTTGGCCAGGTAGAAGCGGTCCGCCAGCGTGCGGTACTGCTCGATGAGGAACGGGGACAGGCCAAAGAGCTTGACCTCCTTGGCCGTCGTTTCCGACGCCGCGATCATGCGGTAGTAGTCCAGCTTGCGCCGCTCCGGCGTCCACTGGTAGAGCAGGGAGTAGCCCAGCGCCGCGAAGTGCGTCTCTCCCAGGAACGAAGGGAGAACGGCGAGGACCAGCAGGGCGAACAGGAGGGGCGAGAACGCCAGCAGGGTGCCGGTGAGCGTGAGCAGGGTGATGGCGTCCTGCGCCAGGCCAAAGAGCTGCGACAGCAGGGCGATGCGTCCCACCGTCTGCCGGCGGGCGCGCTCCAGGCGGTCGTAGAAGGAGGGGTCCTCGAAGTGCTGCAGGTCCAGCTCCGCCGCGTGCTCCATCAGGCGGATGCTCATGCGGTTGCTGAACAGGTCGCCCAGCAGGCTTTCCAGCAGGGTCCCCGTGCGCGCGGCCACCTCGCCCAGGGCGATGATGCCGAACTCCAGCGCCACCAGCCCGCCCACGTGCCGCCAGTCCGGCGCCCCGGGCGAGCGGGACTCGGCGACGACGGCGTCCACGATGAGCTTGCCCACCCACAGCGACGCGATGGGGATGAACGCGCGAAGCAGCCGCAGCAGGGCGATGCCCGTGACGTAGCCGCGGTGCGTCTGCCAGACCATGCGCAGGAACGGCGGCAGGTTGCGCATGGCGCGCCATCGTTGCGCCCACGTGGGCGCGGGGGGCGGCTGCCGGCGGCGGGGCATGGTGGGGTGTTGGGGTTCCATGCCCTGGAAGGTACGAGGGAGCAGGGAATAGGGAATAGGTAATAGGGAATAGCGGGCAACGGACTAGAACCGCGGGGGGCGGGTTACAGGGGACAGCCATCAGCCGCGGCGGACCCGTGGCCCGGCGGGTTGGAAGCGCAGGTCGACGAACGACGCCCAGGTACAGACTGCCGTTGCCGGCTGTCCCCTGTAACCCGCCGTTCCGCGGATCCCCGCGGGCTATTCCCTGTTCCCTGTTCCCTGTTCCCTATTCCCTCAGCACCGTAGTCCAATCCCCCGGCGCGCGTCCGAGTTTTCCCCACAGACAGACCCGCGAACGGGCCCTACTTTCACCCGGCAACGCGTGGGCGAAGCTGCGTCCGCGCCGGGGCTGGCGGCGGCTGGCGGGCGGGCGTATTATCCCGCCGGCTCAGCCGCCCTCCCGTACTGTTGGCCGCGCGCACGTGCGCCGCCGGCGGCCGCCGCACCACCTGAAAGAACGCCGAACACCCACAGCCGATGAAGTCAGTCACAGCTCCCGCCGAGCCGCGCCGCGGGTTGGGGGCGCTCGCCGCCGGGCTCCTCCTGCCGTTGCTCGCGGCCTGCGGCGACGACCACCTGACGCGGTACCCGCAGACGACCTACGCGCCCAGGACGGAGATGGCGGAGATCCAGATGGGTCTCTTCAATCTCACGCTCTACCTGGGCGTGGCCGTGGGTCTGGTGACCTTCGCGCTGCTGGGCTGGATCATGTGGAAGTTCCGCTACCGCCCCGAGGCGCCGGAACCCCGCCAGATCCACGGCAACACCACCCTCGAGGTGGCGTGGACGCTGTTCCCGGCCCTGATCGTGGCCGTGATCGCCGTCTTTACCGTAAAGGCCATCTTCGCCACGCAGCCCGAGCCGCCCGCCAACGCCCTGAACGTGCGGGTCATCGGCAAGCAGTGGTGGTGGGAGTTCCAGTACCCCGTCAACGGCGGGCAGGACACCATCATCACGGCCAACGAGATCCACGTTCCCGTGGGCCAGCCCGTGCAGCTGCTGCTGGAGTCCGACAACGTGCTGCACTCGTTCTGGGTGCCGCAGATGGGCGGCAAGCGCGACCTGATCACCAACCGCGTCAACCGCCTGATCTTCACGCCGCGCGAGCCGGGCGTGTACCTGGGCCAGTGCGCCGAGTTCTGCGGCGACAGCCACGCGCTCATGAAGATGCGCCTGGTGGCCCACACGCCGCAGGGCTTCCAGGACTGGCTCAACAACGAGGCCCGTCCCGCCGTGGAGCCCCTGGACAGCACCTCGTCCGTGGCCGTGGGCAAGAAGCTCGTGACGCAGGGCGTGTGCGCGGGGTGCCACGTCATCAACGGCACGCCCATGGTGGGCCGGCAGGGCCCCAACCTCACGCACTTCGGGCGCCGGCGCACCCTGGCCGCGGGCATCGTGGAGAACAACGCCGAGAACCTGGCGGCGTGGGTGCGCAACGCGCCGGCCATGAAGCCGGGGAGCAAGATGCCGCAGCTGGGCGGCGACATCCCCAACGCGCTCACGGAAGACCAGATCCAGTACATCGTCGCCTACCTGCAGTCGCTGCAGTAGGCGGGGCAGGCGGAACGGCAGGAACAAGAGCAGCGACGGCCGCCCGGGGACGCCATCCCGGGCACGGCCCTTCGTGATCAGGCGCCCGGCGTGGCGGCGCCCCGAACCCGGATGGAGCAGGAATGGCATCGACAGCAACGGTGGCGGCCCCCCACCATCACATGGCCGCACCCGCCGAGCCCACGGGGCTGTGGAGCTGGATCACCACGGTCGACCACAAGCGCATCGGCATCATGTACGGGGTGACGGCGTTCATCTTCTTCCTGATCGGCGGCATCGAGGCGCTGCTGATCCGGGTGCAGCTGGCCGTCCCCAACAACAACTTCGTCAGCGCGGACTTCTACAACCAGCTGTTCACGGTCCACGCGCTCACGATGATCTTCGCGGCGCTCATGCCGCTGACGGCCGCGTTCTTCAACTACATCATGCCGCTGCAGATCGGCGCGCGTGACGTGGCCTTCCCGCGGCTCAACGCGCTGTCGTACTGGGTGTACCTGTTCGGCGTGCTGTTCTTCAACGCCGGCATCTTCATGCAGCTGGGCCCCAACTCGGGCTGGTTCGCCTACGCGCCCATCACGACCCGCGAGTTCTCGCCGGGCCTGAACATGGACTTCTACGTCCTGGGCCTGCAGATCCTGGGTCTGTCGTCCATCCTGTCGTCGCTCAACTTCATCGTGACGATCGTGAACATGCGCGCGCCGGGAATGCGGCTCATGCGCATGCCGATCTTCACGTGGATGACCCTCATCACGGCCATCCTGATCGTGACGGCCATGGCGGTGTTCACCATCGCCGTGACGCAGCTGATGTTCGACCGCGTGTTCGGCAGCACCTTCTTCAACATCCGCGAGGGCGCCGACCCGCTGCTGTGGCAGCACCTGTTCTGGATGTTCGGACACCCCGAGGTGTACATCCTCATCCTGCCCATCATGGGCATGGTGTCGGAGGTGCTCCCCACGTTCAGCCGCAAGCCGCTCTTTGGCTACAACGTGATGGTGTTCTCGGGCGTGCTCATCGGCTGGCTGGGGTGGGGCGTGTGGAGCCACCACATGTTCGCCACGGGCATGGGCCCCATCGCCGACAGCTTCTTCTCGCTGTCCACGATGCTCATCGGCATCCCCACGGGCATCAAGATCTTCAACTGGCTGGGCACCCTGTGGGGCGGCAGCCTGCGCTTTACCACCGCCATGCTGTTCTCCATCGCGTTCATCGCGATGTTCACCATCGGCGGCATCTCGGGCGTCATGCACAGCGCCGCCCCCAGCGACCTGCAGCAGACGGACACGTATTTCGTGGTGGCGCACCTGCACTACGTGTTCTTTGGCGGCACGGTGCTGGGGCTGTGGTCCGGCATCTACTACTGGTTCCCCAAGATCACGGGGCGCCTGCTGGACGAGCGGGCGGGCCAGGCGCACTTCTGGCTCACCCTCGTGGGCATGAACCTCACGTTCTTCCCCATGCACTTCCTGGGGATGCTGGGCATGCCGCGCCGCATCTTCACGTACGGCGACAACATGGGCTTCAACGGGATGAACCTGGTCATCACCTTCGGAGCCTTCATCATCGCCCTGGGCACGCTCATCTTCGGGATCAACATGGCGTGGTCGTGGAAGCGCGGCCGGCTGGCGGGCGCCAACCCGTGGGGCGCGTCCACGCTGGAGTGGGCCATCAGCAGCCCGCCCCCCGTGTACAACTTCGCCACCATCCCCGTGGTGCACTCGCGCATGCCCCTGTGGGAGAGCGACGCCACCAAGCAGGGCGGCATCCCGCACGGCCGTGTCGAGGAAGAGACGGAGCAGGTGACGCTGCTGGGCACCAAGGTGGGCGAGGTGCGCGACCCGGAGAGCGACGTGAACCGCATGTCGGCGCACGACCTGGGCATTCACCTGCCGCCGCCGTCGGTGTGGCCCATCATCATGGCCGCGGGCATCTCGTCCATCTTCATCGGCCTGCTGTTCCGCCACGTGGAGGGCTGGGCGCACAACCTGTGGATGCTCTCGGTGGTCGGCGCGCTTACGCTCGTCGTCTCCATCTACGCCTGGGCCTTCGAGCCGGGGCACAGCCATCCGTGAGGACGGAAGTGCCAAGTCCCGAGTGCCAAGTGCCAAGTGAAGGCACCCGTACACTTGGAACTTGGCCCTTGGAACTTGGCACTAGGTCTTAGACCGGGAACCGAACCTTCGCAATGAACCATTCCCACGCGCTCGACGCCCACGCGGCGCACCCGGCGCACCTGGACACCAGCACGGGGCTGGACAGCCGCAAGATGGCCTTCTGGGGCTTCATCGGCTCCGAGTGCCTGCTCTTTGGCTCGCTCATCGCCACGTACATGGCGTACAAGGGCAAGAGCATCAAGGGCCCGTACCCGCACGACGTGCTGGACGGGGCGGGCAACGTCATCCACCAGGGGGTGTTCAACATCCCGCTCACCACGTTCAGCACGTTCATCCTGCTGATGAGCTCGGTGGCCATGGTGCTGGCGCTGAACTTCACGCAGCGGGGCGACCGCACCAGGAGCGCACTCTGGCTGTTCCTGACGGCCTTTGGCGGCGCCATCTTCCTGGGCTGCCAGGTGTACGAGTTCACGTACTTCGTGGTGCACGACAACATGACGCTGAAGAGCAACCTCTTCTCGTCGACGTTCTTCCTGCTCACGGGGTTCCACGGCGCGCACGTCACGGTGGGCGTGATCTACCTGCTCACGCTGGCGTCACTGGCGTGGAAGGGGCGCATCGGGCCCGAGAAGTCGCTCAACGTGGAGCTGGCGGGCCTGTACTGGCACTTCGTGGACGTGATCTGGATCGTGATCTTCCCCCTCATCTACCTCGTGAAGTGAACGGCGACATGTCCAGCGAAACGCGGGAAGTGGCGCACAACCAGCACGCGCACCCCACCAACCGGTTCTACCTGATGATCGGCGCGGCCCTCATCGGGCTCACGGTCCTGGAGGTGCTGGGGTACCTGGGCGAGGAGAAAGGCACGCTGGGGCCGGGGGCGGCGGCGGCCATCATCCTGTTCCTGTCGGCCCTCAAGTTCCTGCTGGTGGTCGCGCTGTACATGCACCTCAAGTTCGACCACAAGCTGTTCACGGGGCTGTTCGTGTTCCCGGCCCTGCTGGCCACGCTGGTGATCGGCGGCATGATCATGCTGTTTGGCCCCGTGCACGGCACGGCGACGGCCATTCACGGCACCATGACGAGCAACGAGGGGATCCACGGCGCCGCCACGGCGCCCGCGGGCCAGCCGGCGGCGCCCACGACGCCCCCCTCGCGGTAACCTTTGGATGGGCAGGGCCTGATGTTCAACGCGGTACTGGGTCTCGCGCTTCTTCACGGCGAGACCTTCTCGTGGTCCGAGTGGCGGGTGTACCCCAGCTTCATGGCGGGGTGGCTGCTGCTGGGCGGCGGATACTTCCTGCTGATTGGCCCCCTTCGCCACCGCTTTGCCGGCGCGCACCCCGTGCCGGCAAAGAAGGTGGCGTCGTTCGTGGCGGGGCTGGCGCTGATGTTCGTGGCCCTGCAGGGCCCCATGCACGAGCTGAGCGACTACTTCCTGTTCAGCGCGCACATGGTGCAGCACCTGGTGCTCATCCTGATCATGCCGCCGTTCCTGCTGTACGGCACGCCGGACTGGGCCCTGCGCCCGCTGGTGCGCCGAAAGTGGGTGGGGCGCATCGCGCGGGCGCTCACGCTGCCCCTGGTGGCGTTCGCGCTGAACAACGTGATCTTCCTGGCGTGGCACTTTCCGGGTCCGTACGACCTGATGATGCGCGACCACGGGGTGCACGTGACCATGCACCTGATGATCATGGTGACGGGCACCATCATGTGGTGGCCGGTGATGAGCCCGCTGCCGGAGTTGCCGCGCATCGCGCCCGTGCTCCAGATGGTGTACCTGTTCCTGGTGGGCATCCCCATGATGATCTCCGCCGCGCTCATCACGTTCAGCCAGACGGAGCTGTACGGCTGGTACGTGGAGGCGCCGCGGATCGTCCCCGGGCTGTCGGCGCTGGAGGACCAGCGGCTGGGCGGGGTGATCATGTGGGTGCCGGGCGGGCTCACGCTGTGGCTGGCCATCACGTTCGTGTACTTTCGGTGGACGCAGCGCGAGCGGCGCCTGGACGAGGGCGTGTCCCTGCGCCAGCCGGCCGTGTCCCGCTCCGGCCTGATCGTGCCGCCGCCCTATCCGCAGGGATGATCGGCGGCCGGTTTTTCGACGAGAATCGCATGGACGCGCCCGGACAACCCGTTGTCCGGGCGCGTTTTGCGTGCGCGTCACAAAAGGTGTCCGCACGGTGGCGTCTTCGGGAAGTGGACATCGTGCGCGTTTTGATTAGATTCCGGTTCGAACCCACGAACCGGGAGCTGAGGATGACGAGTCCAGCGCGCAGGTCCCCCGAATCCGCTACGAGCGATCCAGATCGCCGGGAGCAACTGCGCCGCAGGCTCGCGGAGCGCGGGATCACGCTGCACCTGCCCCGGCCGGGGCGGCGATGGGCCGACGGCCCCTGTCTGCCCGTGACGGGGGATGAGCTGAGCGACGCGGTCATCCGCATGCGCCGGGGTGACCTGGGTGCCTCTGAAACCTGACGTCCGATCACGCGTGAGAAAGGAGAACGGATGAGCAAACCCGCAAGAAAGGCCCTGCCCGTCTCTCTACATCCGCCGGAGCTGCTGGAGTTCGCCCGGCGGGCCGCGGAGCAAGGGATGATCGTACAGTTGCCCTCGCCGGATAGTGGGCGCGATCTCCCGGAACCGATTGACGTCGGTGCGTCGCTGAGCGACATGGTTGTTCGCCTGCGCCGGTGCGAGCCGTGAAGTACTGCTTCCTGGACACGTCCGCGTTCACGAAGCTGCACGTGGTGGAGCGCGGGATGGACATCGTACGCGAGCTGGTGCGCTCGGCTGATCGTGATCCCGACCGTGTGCAGGTGCTCGTCTGCGACTTCGTGCTGCCGGAAGCGGTTTCGGCGGTGATGCAGGTGAAGGAGCGTTCGGACGCCGCGCGGCGAGGAATGAGCGCGGCGGCGCTACAGGTGACGTTGCCGCGCATCCGCCGACAACTGCAGCACGGTTCGGTGTTCGTGGTGATCCCGGCTACCGGGTGCATGGAGCTGGCCGCGGACCTCGTGGAGCGTCATCGGCTCCGAGGGGCGGACTCCGTGCAGCTTGCCGCCGCGCTCAAGGCCAGGGGGTTTGCGTCGGAGGGGCACCAGTTCATCTTCGTGAGCGACGACGTGGCGCAGTGCCGGGCGGCGGAAGGAGAGGGGCTGGAGGTGCTTCGGCCGGCGGCGTGAATCCGATGGGGACAATGAGCGCGCAGGGGGGGACGCGCGTCGTGGCACGCTTCTCGTTAGACGACGGGCAACGTGATGGCGCCGCGCGCCGTACCAGCGGGCGACATCCGCCATTTCACAGGCTTCCTCGGATCTTGCGGCTCGTCCACGAGAAGAAGACTGGGTAGTTTGCGCCACGTTGTGTACCGTGCGCGTCCCAGGCCGGTGGCATCCGTCCGATGTCAAGGTTTTCGCTAAGTCGCTGTACCGCATCCGGTTCAATAAAATCGGCCCCACCGGCACGCGCGGGAACGGGGGTTGCTACTGCTGAGGGTAGCAGACTTACCCCACGTGATCGTACCGGAAGGGGTAGATGCGGGCAGGCTGGGGCCGCACCTTCATTTTGCAGGACCACACAGCGGCGCCCCCCCGACGATGCGAAGTCCAGAAACTTCGCGGCTTCAGCCTCCCGCATCTTCCTTTCGGGCGCCGGCTTCGCGCCGGCGGCATGGACGGGCCGTCCCGGATCGGGACGGCCCGTCCATCGCATGCCACCTGCCGGGGCCCGTCCCTGGTCCGAACCGCGCCCCGGATGCCCGCCATCAACTACAACCACCTCTGGTACTTCTGGATGGTGGCCCGCGAGGGGAGCATCGCGGCCGCGACGGGCAAGCTGGGGGTGACGCAGCCCGCCGTCAGCAGCCAGATCGCCCGGCTGGAGCGTTCGCTGGGCACCAAGCTCTTTGAAAAGAGCGGGCGCGGGCTGGCGCTTACGCCTGCGGGCGCCACGATGTACGCCTATGCGGACGAGATCTTTGCCCTTGCCCGCGAGATGCTGGAGACGCTGGACCGGGGCGGACGGCGCGCGCTGCGGCTGGCCGTGGGCGTGGCGGAGGGCGTGCCCGCCGCGCTGACGCACCGGCTGCTGGCGCCGGCCCTGGCCATGCCGCGCCCGGTGCGACTGGTGGTTCGGCACGGCTCGCTCACGCGGCTGACGGCGGAGATGGCCGCGCGCGAGGTGGACCTGGTGCTGTGCACGGAGCGGCTGCCCGCGGGCTCGGCCGTGCGCGCGCGTCCGCACGCCCTGGGAGAGAGCAGCGTGATGCTGCTGGCGTGGGCGGCGACGGCGAGAACGCTGGTGGACGGGTTCCCGGGCTCGCTGGACGGGGTGCCGTTCATCGTGCCGCCGGCGGGAAGCGCGCTGCGGCGCATCCTGGACGGGTGGCTGCAGGCGCAGGGCGTGGCGCCCACGGTGGTGGCGGAGATGGACGACTGGGCGGAGTCGCTGCTGCTGGCCCGGTCCGGCGCGGGGGTGGTGGCCGTGCCGGCCGCCGTGGGCCAGGAGCTGCGGGAGGTGTACGGCCTGGAGGTGGTGGGGCACGCGCGCGACGCCGTGCAGCACTTCTACGCGCTGACGGCGGAGCGCCGCCCGCGCCACCCGGCCGTCGTCGCCGTGCTGGAGTCTGCCCGGACGAACCCGATCAGCGGGTAGAGAGGAGGAGCTGCGCGATCGGGGCAAGGCCACGCCGGCAGCGGCCCGCCCCTCCCCCGCTCGTCCCTCGCGGAGAGGGGAGACCTTCATCGCACGACGCCATCTTCATCCGTCCGCACCTTCGTACCGCGTACCTTCGTACCCGCAGTTAAACCCTCCGTCGCTCCCGCGCATCTGAACTCGCGAAGACCATGGCGGCGCGGTGCCGCCGGTCTCGCACACCCCGCGACCCATCCGGAGCCGACGATGCGTACGTCCCGCTTCTTTCTCCTTTCGATCCTGGCCGCCGGCACGCTGGCGCAGACGGCCGCCGCCCAGCGCTCCGGCCAGGAGTGGGTGCAGAGCTGCCGCAACAATCGCTGGAACGACAGCCGCGTCACCCACTGCGAGGTGCGCGAGGTGCGGATCCCGGCGCGCGGCACCCTTCGCGTGGACGGCGCGCAGAACGGCGGCGTGAGCGTGCGCACGCACGAGGGCCGCGACGTGGTGGTGCAGGCGCGCGTGCAGACGTGGGCCCGCAGCGACGACGCGGCCCGCGACATCGCCGGGCGAATCCGGGTGAACACGGACGGCACCATCCGCGCGACGGGGCCGGAGCAGTCGGGCGGGCGCAACGGCGGCTGGGGGGTGAGCTACGAGATCCTGGTCCCCGCGCGCACGGACCTGAACGTGGAGGCGCACAACGGCCCCATCTCCGTGGAGCGCGTGGCCGGGGACATGGAGCTGCGCACGGTGAACGGCCCCATCACGC